>JBGQJX010000175.1:0-8288 GCA_041499255.1 Ktedonobacteraceae bacterium
CGGTGTTTGTATAAGTGGCAAAGGAACGCGGCTGCAAAGACATCGCCTGCGCCGGTGGGGTCTACCTCGTGGACCGGATAGGATTTGAAGTGCTCAGTTTCACCGTGTTGGAATAGGGTTGCGCCGTGTCGCCCGTCGGTGGCTACGAGCAGAGGGACCTGTAAGCTCCAGCGAGAGAGGATGGCGTCAGCTTCGCTGCGATTGCCGTTAGCAAAGGGTAGGAGATCGTCATGGCTGAGGATGATGACATCGAGATGGGGCAGGACCTTATCCACGGCATCCCAGGCCGTTGGCCAGATACGTCCAGCGGCGTCCCAGCGGCGCAACCAACCCTGGGGTGTGGCAGCGATGATCGCGCCTGGACGGCGGGGGAAGAGCGTGACAAATTCCGGGTCTAATTCCTGGACCAGTGGTCCGAGGAGCACAACGGGGGCGTTGAGCCATGCCGCCGGAACATCTTCGTGCTGTTGCGAGTCTGCCCGTGCGCGCAGGTATTGCGTACGAAAGCCATCGTGATACTGGTTAATGAAGGTGGTTGTGGCAGGTGAGACGCGCGCAGCTATGCCGATAGGGGGGAGGCGCGCAGGAAGCTCTTTGAGTAATTGCTCATCTGCGCAGGTAACAATGGCCGTCACTAATCCTAAGCGGTAGGCAGTGACGGCAGCGAAAGTGACAGTCCCTCCAAGTGAGTATGTGCCATCGGGGCGCAGGTCGCGTGTCATATGCCCAACGGCTAAAAATTCTGGGGTACTGCTATCTTGTACAGGTTGGATAAGAGTCATAATTAGATTAAAATGCGTCGCGGTGCAACAGTCGCACCGCGACGCATTTACAAAGAATTAGCGGCCAGGACGTTTGAGGGAGATAACGACCCGTCGTGCTTCACCCTCGCCAATACTTTCGGTGCTGATGTCTTTACTCTCAGAGAGGGCAATGTGAACAATGCGGCGCTCGTGAGGAGGCATCGCCTCCAAAGCGATAGAACGACGATAGTTGCGCACCTGTTGAGCGACGCGCAAGGCCAGCGAGCGCAAATTCTCTTCGCGGCGCTCGCGGTAATTCTCGGCGTCCACCACGATTCTCATGCGGTGCCTGGTGCGATGTCCGACGATCAAGCTGACAAGCAGTTGGAGCGCAGCCAGGGTTTCACCTCTACGACCTATCAATAAGCCCAGGTTCTCGTGGATACCTTGAATGTTGAGTGTGAGAGGATTGGTGGAACGCACCTGAACGGTGGCGTGAATATTCATGTAACGCAGGATATGCTGTAAGACATCAACAGTAATTTCGACGTCCTCACGAGTTGGGGCCTCGACTTCCTGCATTTCTCCTTCAGCGACACTTACATCACCCAGGCCAAAATCCGAGGACAATTCAGGTATGAAACTTGTGGATGAGATAAATTGCTCTTCCTCTTCTTCTATCTCACCTTCCTCGAACTCTTCCTCTTCCTCAAATTCCTCTTCTTCCCCCTCGAACTCTTCCTCTTCCTCAAATTCCCCCTCTTCTTCCTCTTCCATGTAGAGTTCCTCTTCTGCGAGGGTTTCGTCTGGACCAAGGATGGCGTCGGCCATCTCTGGGGTAATTACTGCGCTGAGATGGCCCGTTCGCACCGAGACGCGCACGCGAGCTTCCTTGCTCCCTATGCCAAATGCTCCACGAGACGGCATTTGTAAAACTGCGATTTCTACCTCATCTCGACGTTTTCCCAAACGTGACAGAGCTTGCATGACTGCCTCATCAACACTTTTGCCACTGACCTCTATACTTTCCACTTTTTGATTGCCTCCCTTTATACTCATTTCAGAAGTTCTCAATCCACAGCTACGAGGGCGACCCAAGGGTCCCCACTCCACCCCATCTCCGCCCCCGCCCCTACGGGTATTTTCTACGGAAGGATAGAGAACTATTTCTGAAAACTAGCTACGCGATGCATTCCTTTTTGGAATATTGTTGCTACTGCGGCGGCGAGCTGATGCGCTGCGGCGTCGCGTAGATGATGAGCCATTTGCATGAGAACCGCTTTGTAGCTTGCTGCCAACAGGGCCGCTCTCTACTACTTTCGCCTTCTCAGGTTGGTCAGCTTTTGCCAGGAGTTTCGTTTCTTTGGAGCGATCGCTTGCCTGGCTCTTATTGCCAGCGCCAATGTTCCTGCTAGCCAGGTTAGGGGTAACCAGCAGAGAACCCCATCCGGTGACAAAGTATTGCTGGAATATAGCGAAAACCGATGATACTGTCCAGTAGAGCGCGAGACCAGCAGCATAGTTCCATCCGAAGAAGCCAACCATCAGCGGAGAAATGTACTGCATGATTTTCATCTGCTGCTGCGTGGGGTCTGGCGCTGCGCCTGGCTGAGGCTTCGGCTGTGACATACGCAACTGAATAAAGGTGGCCAGGGCCGCCAGGATCGGCAGTATATGTGTGGGGTCTGGCGCGCCGAGCGAAAAGTGCCAGGTCGAGCTAATAAACGTGAACCAGTCCAGGTTGATGTTGGGGAACGTCGTAAATTTTGGTAGGAACGGGTAAATGAGCGGATTGATATCTGCTACTGTTTTAGTCTTTCCCAAGACGGCGCTCAGTGCGTAGAAGAGGCCGAAGAGGACAGGCATCTGGATCAACAAAGGGAGACAGCTACCGGCTACCGGGTTCATACCGTACTCTTTGTAGAGGGCCTGTGTGGCTTCCATCTGTGCGCGCTGATCTTTGCCGTATTTCTTCCTGATTTCTGCCAACTGCGGCTGCAATGCTTGCGTAGCCTTCATCGACTTCAACTGCTTCAGTGTCAGCGGGAAGAGGATCAGCTTTACAATGAGCGTCAGGACGATAATCGACAGACCAAAATCCCCAATTATACGGTCCAACACCATCAGCACGTTAAAGATGGGAAAAGTAAAGATAAGATTGAAAAAGTAACCTATTTGACCCACTGGCCTATCCTGCCTTCCTCGATCTAGTCAGCCAGGCGCTCTGGGACTGGATCATAAAGATTACCATGATAAAAAGGATGACAACGCCCGATGCGTTTAGCCGCCATCCATCCTCCACGGAAAAAGCCAAAACGTTGAACTGCCTCATATCCGTAATGTGAACACGAGGGTGTAAATCGACACGATGAGGGCAGGACTACCGACAGCGTGTGCTGGTATACACGGATTAGAAAAAGTGCGATATATTTCACTGCTGTGACCTTTGCGCCTATTTGACGGCTCGTATCCATATTTATACGTATTATACGTTTTTTTGTTCTGTTTTGGGTCCGAGGAGCCGTGCCCGTTGCAATAAATTGACAATATCTTCTTCAAGCGCACGTAGATCAGCTACTGTAATGTTATTTCTCGCACTAAGCACAATATCCCATCCGGAGGGCAGCTCAGAGAGATGGCGCCGTATCGCTTCACTGAGTAGTCGTTTGACGCGATTGCGCTCTACTGCCAGTTTCGAGATACGCTTGCTGACCACAAAACCAACACGCAGTTTACCTACTTCGTTTGGTACCCATGCAAGGATAAGCAGCCGAGACGCTATGCTACGTCCCTGCTGCCTTACCCGCTGAAACTCACTACTTTTGCGCAGGCGTAACGCACGGTTAAGTGCCACAATTATCTAGTACTAAACGGTAAGCTTCCAACGCCCTTTGGCGCGGCGAGCTTTCAGAACGCGACGACCGTTGCGAGTCGACATGCGTTTCATAAAACCATGTTCGCGTAAGCGCGGAATGCGCTTGGGTTGCCATGTACGTTTCATGTCTTCCTTCTCTTTCCTCCACTTGAGATGTCCTGTAGATTATAGCGGCTAGAGGTACATACTGTCAAATGTTTCAAAGAAGGTAAGTACCACGTCCGTAGTGACTTGATTGGCTGCGCTTTACTTATTATCAGGTCTTAACTATGCCGTTTTGAACCGCAGAAGCACGCGACCAAGCTTGATCTCGTCGTTATCATGGAGCGGCGTAGGCGTCTTACCGGCAAGTCTCTGGCGATTAAGGAACGTGAAGTTTGTGCTGTTCTCATCTTCCAGCATATACTGGCCGTTATCGACAAAGATGCGGGCGTGTAAGCGTGAAACGCCGCCCTCTTCTCCGCCGTGTGGCGTCAGGTCCACATCGGGGAAGATATTGCTTACGGCATCCTCCCGTCCGATGATGACGCTATCTTTACCACTTAGATCAAATTCCTGGTTGTCTGCCTCAACGATCAATCGTGCTACCAAGGTTACCGGAGCCGCCGCGACAGCTACTGGCGCAGGAGCCTCTGCTGGTTCCACTTCGGGTGCTGGCGCAACGGCTGGTACGGGATTAACGGCGGGTGCGCCCAGCAGACTGACTCCACAGTTCGAGCAGAAGGCTTCACCGGCGGGATTCTCTGCCCCACAAGAAGGGCATTGCTGCGTATTGCCTGTGACAGCAGGCGCTGGCTGGCTCACGGCCACCGCGTCAGGATTGGGCGTAGCGCTTGCCAGCGGCTCGCCACACTCATCACAAAAGGCTGAACCATCAGGATTTTCATGATGTAAGGAACAATATACTGCCATTTTACTCTATCCTCCTTAACGATTATACGTTTGAGTTGCTTGTTAGTTGAATAGGCTGAACACGCAAGTTAGACCAGGTCATCCAGGCGCTGTGTCAGTTTGCGCGTCTTATTGCCAATGGATTTAACCTGGTCTTGAGAAATTTGCTGGCCCTGGCTAATCTGCTCAAGGGCCGCCTGGGTCTCCTGGTCAAGGACGCGGGTGACATTTGGCGCCAGGCGCGTTGTGGCTTTGCCAGTGCGCTTATATTCATCCAACACTTTGGTTACCAGGCGATGAGCGTTGGCTTTCTCAGCGAAATTCATTACATGAGCGTTGACCTGAGCTGCTTGATTGGCGTCTGTGGTGAAAGTCACTTTAATATCATCGCGCACACTTTCGCCGATGAGATTGGCAATGGGAACGTCGTAGGTGAGTTCCGCCTGGCCGATACGGAAGAGACCGGCTGGCCGGGGGTCGATCATCAACTCTATCAGCACGGACTGCGCACTATCTTTCTCGAGATCGCCAAGTGGCAGGATGACCTGCCGGTCTGAGAGCACAGATTGACCAAAATCGCTGATGATGGGCAATACTTTCACAGCTTTTTTCGGCGTCACGCCTGCTGGTAAGCGCAGTGTCATAGCGGCATTGCGCACAGCAACGGCCACCGCGCTCTGGAACTGCTGCTCAAAGACGGTCATAGCATCGGATGGATCTCTGATGAACTCGGCTGGCATACCACCGCTCATTTCACCAACGGTGTCCAGCAGATTCTCGTCCCAGTCCTGGCCTATACCCAGGGGATAGATCGCAATACCCGCCGCTCTGGCATCTCTTGCCAGTTGACGACAGCGGTCGGAGTCGCCATAAGTGACGCCATCGGTCAGGAGGATCATGCGATTGACGGCATTGGGAATATTCCAGCGCCGTAACTCGTTGAGACCCTGGATCATGCCCAGCGACATGGTGGTACCGCCAGCATCACGAATGCGATCAATGGCGGCTTTCATGCCAACGGGATCGCGCGCTGGCATGGATGGGATAATGACTTGACAGGTATCATCGAAGATGACCACCGAGATATAATCGGTCGGCTCTAAGCGTTCGATGACCATTTTGACAGCTTCTTTAACGTTCTTGAGTTTGGCCCCTTTCATGGAGCCGGAATGGTCGAGTACCAGGGCAAAATTGAGTGGCATACGTACCTGTGCCATCAGTTCAGTAGGTTTAGCTTCTATTAAAACATATGCCAGTTGGCTTCCACCGGTAACCGGCATAAAATCCTTCCCAACCTGATGGGCCAATGTTACCTCACCGGGCATAATATATAGCTCCTTTCATGCTTGGCTGGATGTAGTATATCATATTCATTAACGCACAAAAACCACGACTGCGCTGACATTATCTTCTCCACCATTTGTATTGGCTGCTTCGAGTAACTGTGTACAGGCTGTCTGCGGGTCTGGGGTATTATTTAAGATGCTCTCAATCTGTGGATTGCGCACCATCTCCCATAAGCCATCTGAGCAACTGAGCAGAATATCTCCAGGATGCAGTTGCTGTTTGAAGATGTCGACCGCTACATTGAGCTTATCGCCCAGGCTGCGGTAGATCTGACTGCGCTGTGGATGGGTATAAACATCATCTGGCTCGATCAGGCCGCTTGCGACAAGTTGCCCCACCAGCGAATGGTCGTTCGTGAGCTGGTAGATTTGCTGACCACGGACCATGTACGTGCGGCTATCGCCTACATTGAGAATATAGGCATGGTCGCCTACCACCATAAAACCAGTAATCGTTGAGCCCATATCGGTCTTATCGCGCTGGTTAACCTGGCAGATGGCGGCATTCGCATCCTCAATGGTGCTCTGCAAGAGCGAGACCAGGCTATCTTCATCTGCTGGCTTGACGGTTTCGCTGGCCTTTTCGGAGGCCAGTGGCGCCGCCAGCAGTTCACGTACCATGCGTTCTGCGATGATGTTGATGGTCATGCGGCTGGCTTCCTGTCCGTTGTCGTGGCCTCCCAGGCCGTCAGCCACGATGAACACACCGGCAGGCGCTGCCTGTGATTCGTGGACACGCTGCAACAGCAGAGCTAATGTGCTATCTTCGTTTGGTTCACTGCGTCGCACATCCCCGGCATCTGAATCAGATGCTACTAACAGGTGGACGCCCGTAGGGAAGGCGTTTTCGGCTTCCTGGACCTGCTCAATAGCGTAGGTACGTCCCTGTTCGACAAATGTATTGACGATATTGCCGTGGAAAGTGTTGGCGTCCGCGTCGCTTTGCTTTGACGCCGTGTATTCATGCATCGTGTAAGCGGCATTCAATAGTTCAGCGCCGCAATCGATACAGAACTCATCTCCCTCCCTATTCTGTTCGGAGTGACAATTCCAACAGTGCTGGTAACCCTGGTGATCGGTTACGCTATAGATGTGTTCCTCCGCGCTTTCGCTGATGACCTGGGCCACCTCATAGCGTTCTTGAACGATAGTACCAACGGCCAGCACTGGAAAATCTGCGGCTGGCGGCTGGTCAGGCGCCTGGTCTAGCTGATCGGATGGTGTCTGTGTCACTCCGTTTTCTTCTTTCTTTGTTATTGTTGCAGTCTGCTCCTGTTCTGTTTCCTCTGTTGCAGTCCCCGCAGGTTGCTCCTGGTTTGTCTCAATTGCCCCGGTGGTCCCAGCTTCCTCGTCCGACTTCGTCTCTGGCATTTCGACGGGTGCGGATGCTGCATCAGCAACTTGAGGCGCTGGTGGTGGAACAGGCGTTGACTCGTAAACCGAAGCTTCTGGCATTGGAGCAGGGTCAGCTGCATCTGTCGAAGCCGGAGGTGGCGGTGGTGGAATAGGGATAACCTCCGAGTCGGTGGAAGGATTGATCAGCAGAGTCGGCATATCCGCGATATCAAGTGCTGCCGCATCTCCAACAGGCAATGCTGCTGGTGCGGATGTAGACAACTGTGTTGGTATGTCTTCTTCCTCGCTAGCGGTGGCATCAATTTGCTCTGCTGCGGTTGTTTGTTCACGTTCCAACTCTTGCTGCCAGCGGCGGCTATGGATTTCCAACATCTTTTGTGGGGAAATGATCTGCGTTGGCGCTGAACTCAGATCGTCGGCGTCCATTTGCTCCTGTACGGGAGTGGGGACTTGACTTACCGCGGCCACCTGGGGTACCTGCGCTGCTTCTACGTGAAACGAATGCCCACACTTTTTACAGAATTTGGCATCATCGCGATTTGGTGTATCACATGACGGACAGAGCATATACTGTCCCTCCTTTATAGTAACTGCTATAATTGTTTTTGTAATCGGATGGCTTCGCTATTGTTTGGGTCGAGCTGAAGCGCCTCGTTGGTCTTCTTTTTTGCTTCAATTCTCTTGTTCATTTTCTGATAGCAGGCTGCCATAGCGCTGTAGATGGTTGAAGCATCTGGATTAAGTTGCCTGGCCTTATCTAGAGCATTGAGCGCTGATTTCCAGTTCCGAACATGCATGTATGCTCGACCTAACTCGTACCACCCATCGGGTAAATTAGGTTCTCGCCTGGTTGCCTGTAACAATACGTCAATGCCCGAGTTGGGCTGTTCCAATTCAATATAAAGGTGGCCCAGTGAGGTCAGGATAAGTGCGTGGTCAGGGGTAATTTTGAGGCCGTCCAGAAAGTACTTCTCTGCCTCTCTTCTGGAACCTTGCTCTACAGCCACCATACCTAATTGATAGTATATAGCTGGATCGCGCGGCGCCAGTTGCTGCGCCCTCTTGAATGTTGCCTCC
>JBGQJX010000176.1:0-8275 GCA_041499255.1 Ktedonobacteraceae bacterium
GCGCCACAGGTTTCATTAGGATAGCCTGCCGCCACATGCGCCAGCATCTCTTTGTACATGTCACTGGGGATACGCACTACGAACGCTTCTTGATCGGCTACCATAAAATCTTTGCCTCTAAATCTTCCTCAAGTTCATCCAGGTCGCGCGTCCACAAATCTTCGCTGAGGTACTTCCAACCGCTATCTGCGAGGATGACCACAACCTTGCCGCGTTCTAAACTATCCGCGACACGCAGTGCCGCGTGAAGAGCAGCGCCACAGGATGGGCCTGCAAAGATGCCTTCCTGGTCCTTGAGCTGGCGAGTCCGTCGTATAGCATCCACTGCCGTCACCAGTATTTTTGCATCAATGAGAGATGCATCCAACACCGGCGGCACAAATCCGTCTTCGAGACTACGCAAGCCCTGTACGCCTTCACCCTGTAATGGTTCGGCGGCGACTATTTTAATCGCGGGGTTATACTCCTTCAACCGGCGAGCATTGCCTGTGATCGTCCCGCCGGTCCCCAGACCTGCGACAAAGACATCCAGGTCGGGTAGATCACGAATGATCTCTGGAGCTGTCCCCTCGTAGTGAGCGCGCGGGTTGGCATCATTACCATACTGGTAAAGCATGACGTACCGTTCATCACTCTGAGCCAGTTCTTTAGCCAGCTTCACAGCGCCATTGCTGCCCTGTGATCCATCAGAGAAAATGATATTCGCGCCATAAAGTTTAAGCATCTGGCGGCGTTCACGCGTCACGTTGTCAGGCATGACAGCCGTAAAGCGATATCCCTTTACTCGAGCAATCATCGCAAGGGCAATGCCGGTATTGCCACTGGTTGGCTCCAGCAGGATCTTATCGGGGGTTATCTGCCCACTGGCCTCGGCCTCTTCGATCATCATTTTGGCAATACGGTCTTTGACACTGCCGGAAGGATTGGCACTCTCGAGTTTCGCAAAAATTTGCACACCGGGACGCGGGCTGAAACTCTTCAGCTCAACCAGTGGCGTATTTCCAATGGTATCCAGTATGCTGCTATAGCGCATAGATCTGCTCCTGGTCTAACGACCACCAGCCATGGCAGGCAAAAGAATAACGGTGTCGTTTGGACCCACGCCAGTTTCCAGCCCCTGCAAAAAACGGACATCCTGGTCGTTGACATAGACATTTATAAAACGACTCAGGCTCTCCTCTGGCTGGATCTGCTCCTTGAGGGAGGGATAACGGCTGTAAAGATCAGCCAGTACTTCAGCAAGATTACTTCCCTGGGCATTGACCTGCTTTGCGCCTCCTACAGAAGGCCGTAAAACGGGCGCCAGGCGTACAGTAGCCATAATTCTAACTCCTTCACGAGGCACTACATGTAGCGTTTGTTTCACTTGTTTCACTTGTTTCACTTGTTACAGATGTAGCGTCTCATATTTCAGCATTTATCAGGCGGGTATAGCGCAGACATCTGCATAGGTTGGCAGGTCCTCTGGATGCCCATTCTCACCACAAGCGGGACAATTCGGATCGCGGAAGAGCCGCAATTCATTGAACTCGCCTGCCAGAGCATCATACGTCATCAGCCGGCCAACCAGCGGATCACCGATGCCAAGCACTAGCTTGACCGTCTCAGTTGCCTGCAACAGGCCAATGATACCAGGAAGCACGCCCAAAACCCCGGCCTCGGCACAGCTAGGCGCCAGTGCGATAGGGGGCGGCTCTGGATAGAGACAGCGATAGCACGGTCCCTCATATGGCTTAAAAACGGTCAACTGGCCTTCGAAACGGAAGACACTACCATGCACAACTGGCTTATTGGCCATCAGTGCAGCATCGCTGAGCAGGTAACGCGTGGGGAAATTATCAGTGCCATCAACAATGACATCGTAATCGGCAATGATGCGCGCTACATTGGTCTCATCCATGCGCTCAATGAGGGTGATTACTTTCACATCAGGATTCAGCGCCTCTATAGTTTCACGCGCAGACTCGGCCTTGTACTGGCCAATCCGCTTTGTGTTATGTAATATCTGGCGTTGCAGGTTGCTTTCGTCCACCACGTCGGCATCGATGATACCTATCGTTCCTACGCCCGCGGCGGCGAGATAATAAGCGGCAGGAGAACCCAAACCACCAGCGCCGATTAAGAGCACCCGCGCATCGAGAAGCTTGAGTTGCCCCGCTTCACCAACTTCAGGCACCAGCAAGTGCCGGCTATAACGTTTGGCCTGGGACTCGGTCAGAGTCCGTGGCTGCACAAATGGCAACCCATTGCCTTTCCACGACCCGAATCCACCGGCCATCGAGATAACTTCTTTGTAGCCCATCTGCTGCAAAGTTGCGCCGGCCATTAGCGATCGTATACCCCCAGCGCAGTAAAGCACGACGGTTTTTGATTTATCTGGAACCGCTTCCTCTATCTGCAATTCGAGATAGCCACGAGGGACATGCAAAGCACCCGGAATATATCCTTCATTCCATTCATGCTTCTCACGCACATCCACCAGAACAATGTCCTGGTGCTCGGGTCCAGCTTCATGTTGATGTGCCAGGGATTCATGCACTTTCACCGTCGTCCACTCGGGCACTTGTCGACGCGCCTGCCGCATGATTTCACGGGATGCCTCACCCATGCTTGCTCACCTTTCGACTCAAAACTTGCGATAATACAAAACGACATTGTTGATAATGTCAATCAATTTAATATCTATAGTTACTAACAAAAGATTACCATTTCCCTTTTTTACTTGTCAATGGAAGGAGGCCCTCTTCTGTCAGGAAGTTTTATCTCATGTTGGAGAGATATACATAAATTCCAACATGCGCGTACCCCAAAATATTCCTGACAGGCGCCAATTTTCAGTGGCCATGCCTTGCATTTTCCTCATCTGGCTGATACTCTGGTAACATAAACACAACAAACAACCCGGGTACTCAGGAGAACAGCATCATGACTGAAACAGCCGATATCCTCGTTATTGGTGGAGGCGTTATGGGTACCAGCATTGCCTATCACCTCGCCAGGCAGAAAGCTGGGCGCGTTCTATTGTTGGAGCGACGGGCCATTTGCAGCGGTACTACCGGCCATTCTGGTTCCATCATCAGGCAACATTACTCCAACGACTTCACTATCCGCATCGCAAAAGAGAGTCTCCGCATCTTCCAAAACTTCGATGAGCTTGTCGGTGGAGATTGTGGCTTCATCACGACAGGCATGATCGTCATGACGAATGAGCAAGGCGCGGAAGCCTTGCGGGCCAATGTTGCTTTGCAGCAAGAGCAGGGCGTCAACACGCGGCTTCTCGATGGCAGCGAGGTAAGCCAGGCGGCGCCAGGCTATAACGGCGAAGGTGTAGCCCTGGCGTGCTACGAGCCGGATGCAGGCGTCGCCGATCCCATGGCAACAACCCACAGCTTTGCTCACCGGGCGCGTGATTATGGAGCCACTCTTCGTGAAGGAGTGACCGTGACGCACATTCTGCAACAGCATGGCAGTGTGAGCGGTGTGCGGACAGCGGAGGGGGATATACTCGCCGCAAAAGTTGTGCTAGCTGCGAATGGATGGAGCGTGCCCCTAGCGCAAACTATCGGTATCACGCTACCAATCACACCAACGCGCCATCCAATGCTCTCACTGCGCCGTCCACATGATTTCGGCGGTCGCCACGGCCTTCATGCAGTCGGCCTTGATATTACACGCCAGATTTATATCCGTCCAGACCTTGGCGGCGTCACGCTTATCGGATCAACTGAGGATGTGCTTGAAGCAAGTGACCCGGATAAGTACTCACAGGGACTCACGGAAGAGGAAATCGCCCATTTCCGCAGCAGGGCCGCGGGCAGTATTCCAGCGCTTGCGCGCGCTGTTCCGCGTGGCGGCTGGGCCGGCATCTACGACGATACTCCAGATTATCATCCCATCCTTGATCGACTTGAGCCATACACGAACCTGTATTGCGCGGCAGGTTTCAGCGGCCACGGTTTCAAACTTTCGCCGCTCGTTGGACAGTGGATGGCCCAATTGATCCTGAATGCAAGTAAACCTGCTGATATGCAGCCCTTTGCTTTTGACCGCTTCGCGAGAGGTGCAGAAATTCGCCCACGCTACCCATCAGGGGTGTTAGGCTGATGGTAGTTGGTACGAGCAATAGCATTGCCACAATCGCATGGTCAGACAAGAAGTTCGGGTTTTAGAATGCCCCCCCTCTAGCTGCGAAACCCGGGTACAATCAAAACTCGAACTGCTTTTAGAAAACCTGCATTGAAGGAGAAATAGTGTGTCACCACCCAAAATTGCTATGATCGGTGCAGGCAGTGTGGTCTTCACCCTCAATCTGCTCGGAGATATTCTTTCCTTCCCTGAACTCGCAGAATCCGAGATCGCTTTGATGGATATAGACCCTGAGCGTTTGCGTATCGCAGAGATCATGGCGCGCAAGATCGCAGACACGCTTGGTGCGCACCCGAAGATCACTGCCTATGCAGAGCGTAAAGCGGCGCTTGATGGAGCAGATTATGCCATCAACACTATTCAGGTCGGCGGCGTTCCTTCCACACTGATCGACTTTGAGATTCCTAAACGCTACGGCTTACAACAAACCATTGGCGATACGCTGGGCATTGGAGGCATTTTCCGTGCTCTGCGCACCATACCAGTGATGCTGGCAATGTGCCGTGACATGGAAGAGGTTTGTCCAGACGTATTTTTCTTAAACTATGTGAACCCCATGGCCATGAATACCTGGGCGGTATCACAGGCAACAAACATTGAGACAGTCGGCTTGTGCCATAGCGTACAGGGAACCGCGCAACAACTGGCTTATTATACTGGACTCCCATATAAGGAGCTGACCTATCGTTGTACAGGCATCAACCACATGGCCTTCTACCTGGAGTTGCGACACAATGGACAAGATGTTTATCCATTACTGCAAGAGGTAGCTCAAAAGCCTGACACCTGGAAAAAAGACCCGGTCCGTTTTGAGCTTTTCAAACGGCTGGGCTATTTCGTCACCGAATCCAGCGAGCACAGCGCCGAATATAACCCTTATTTTATTCGCCGCGACCGCCCTGACCTGTTGCAACAGTTCCACATCCCCATCGATGAACTGCTACGCCGGTACCAGGCACAAACCGCCTGGTGGGAACTCATGCGCGAACAGTTGCTCGACGGCACAGCCCAATTTACCCCTGAGCGCAGTGGTGAATATGCCGCGCTCATCATCCATTCCATTGAGACCAACACGCCGCGTGTCATCTATGGTAATGTCCGCAATACCGGTCTGATTATGAATCTCCCACATGGCTGCTGCGTCGAAGTACCCTGCCTCGTCGATGGCAGCGGGTTCCATCCTACGTTTATTGAAGCGCTCCCACCACAACTCGCGGCCCTGCAAATGACCAACATCAACGTTCAAGGCCTGGTGGTCGAGGCCATCTTGACCGGCAAGAAGGAGCATGTCTACCACGCCGCCATGTTTGATCCCCACACCGCGGCTGAATTGACGCTGGATGAGATCCATGCCCTGGTCGATGACTTGTTCCAGGCACATGGAGAAATTATACCAACGTTGAGGTGATTCATGGGCAGGCCAGGATAGCCTGCAAGCGGCGAAATGCCCTGTTCGTCTTGTACCCGGCGACCAGTTGCAGGATGGGATTGATCAACCAGCGATCAAGCCACTGCACCACCCGACTGCTGCCCAATGAATAGAAGATCGCTTCCTCAATCCAGGTTGCCTCTCGATCCCTGGCCTCTTCTACGCTGATGGTTGCTGTCGCGTTGATCCTGATTCGGTGAAGACACGTCAATGCTGCTCATAGCTGCTATGCTCTTCTTTCTTGCTGGTGTTTCCTGGTGCTCCCTCTGGTTGCCGGACAGCATCAGGGAGCGCTTCGAGCTCTTTGGCGATCAGCACGATCGCTTGTTCCCCCACCAGGGTGCGCAACGAGGTGTGGAGATCACTCATCCGTTCGAGCCTGGCATTGATAAACTCGTGGCGGGCGGTGCCGCTTGCCAGTCCGGTCAGCCCGCGCTCCGCCGCCACGTACTCCATGTTGATCTGAGCCAGTAACCGGGCGACCTCACTTTGGTTCTCAGCCATATGTCTTCTTCCTTCCTTGGAGACTCTGTTGACCGCCTGATGGTGGAAAGAGGCTAGAGCCGGTGCCTTCCTTCAGCGGTGCCTGCGTGTTCAGCGGTTCTTCGTTCGCAAGAGAAGGTGTTCCGAGAGAAGCCTGTGCGACCGCGACAAGCTCTGCCGTCTTCAGGGGCTTGACCAAGTAGTCCTTTGCCCCGGCCAGTCGCCCCTTGAGGCGATCGAGCACCCCGTTGTACTGGGAGATGATGACAAACACCGTCTGGGCAAACGCTGGCCTGGCTTTGAGCTTTTGGATAATGCCATAGCCATCGATGACTGGAAGACAAATGTCCACGAAGACCAGATCAGGAATATGTGCCTCTGGTGTCTCCAGCCAACGGAATACCTCTACTCCACCAAGAAAGCTCTTGACTGGGTAGCCCGCCCGGTGCAGGCAGACTTCCAAAATTTTTCGTACGACCAGCGAATCATCTATTACCACCACCAACACGCTCATGCTTTTCGTCTCCTTCCTGCGACCTTCCCTTGTTTGGGTCGGTAAGCGCCGCGTTCCCCCAGAGTGTAGCAGGGCTTTGGGAGGCATCTATGTAATTACTTGCAACGTTATGCTATACTCTATGCAATCGCAGTTTCTTTACACTAGCGTATCGAAACGCTTCTGATGCGCTCTAGCCATTCCATCAGCAGAAAAGAGGCGAATCCTATGCGGCAACCACCATCAGCGATGTTTCTTCCTCCATCTGAGCATCAAACGGCCATTCACTTCGGTGCGTTCCTCAAAAGCCTGCGTGGTCGGCATAGCCTGCGGCAATTGCAGGTGCTGGCTCACCTCCCTGGTTGGACCCAGGCCACCTATTCTCGCATGGAGTCTAGCGAGATCGCCCCGGCCTTTGACCAGTTGGTTCCAATTTATACTGCGTTGTGCGAAGCGGGGGCCGAATTGATTCCACAGGATCGCCAACAATTTCTCACATTAGCCCGCCAGCGCATTGAGATGAAAAAAACCTGTCGCGAGATCAAAACCGACCATGCGTGGGATACCTTGCGCGTGACTTTGAGCCAGCTCGACCACACCAGCGCCGCGCACAAGACAGCTGCTCCCGGCCAAGAGCGCCTGTTGTCGCGCCCCAACTTGATGGAGACGCGGCACCTGCTGGGCAGAGCCGACTGGTTGGCTTCGGTCATCACCTCCATGAGTGGCCAGTTCCCCAAGAAGTTGGTTGTGCTGCAAGGACCAACCGGCATCGGCAAATCCTCCGAACTCCATCGCCTCGCCCAGCATTTCCTGGCTGTCGACCCGCGTCCCCATCTGGTCTTCTGTGTCTTGCCCAATCTCGAAGAGCACTCTGAGCCGGACAATGCCCTCGACCAGCTTCTCGGCTTGCTGCTGGTCGAAATCGGCCCGCCGGATGCCGCCATGGCGGGAAGCGCGCTCAAGCTGCGCATTGCCTATGCCATGAGTTACCTGGAGAAGCTGCCAGGCCCGGTCGTGATGCTGGTGGACAACACAGAGCACTTACTACAGGCGGGCGGACAGTTGGCCCCGTGCTGGAGACAGTTTCTGAAGCACTTTCTCAGCAGCCAGCATCACGCCTCGCTGGTGCTAGCGACCAAGGAATGGCCGGGTTGGTACGAGGGCGAGCACCTGTTTGTGGCCGAACGCATGATCCCATCGCTTACCGTGGAGGAGGGCGTAGGCGTGCTGCGACGCCTGGGGCTAGCGACTGTACCAATAGAGTATTTAGAGCAATTGAGCGAGGCGGTTGGCGGGATACCGCTTTGCCTGGAATGGGCATCTTCGCTGGTTCAGAAGCCGCTGTGGCTTGATAGCTGGGACGAACTGGATGACCTGGTCGACCAGGAAGAGGACGAAACGGAAGCGACCTTGACGCGGCGCGTGCTCCGCCTGCTGGAGGATCACGCGCTGTTTGGTGGCGACATTGCCAGCAGGCTCACCCCGATGTTAGAGCGCATCATCGATACACGGCTCTCAGCCGAGGCCGTGGACGTCTTGCATCTGCTCTCCTTGGTCAGGGCTCCCCTGGGCAAACTGCCCCTGCAGCGGCTCTGCCCACGCCCTAGCCTGCTCAAGGAACTGCGAACTGTCTCCTTACTCACAGCACACGCTGCGCGTGTACAGGTGCTGCCGATGGTCGCAGCAGTAGTTAGTGCTCGCCTCTCCCCTCAACAACGCCAGCA
>JBGQJX010000177.1:0-8267 GCA_041499255.1 Ktedonobacteraceae bacterium
AAGGAGGGCTGACAGTAGTAGAGGCGTTCCAAACGAAGTAAATGACCAGCACCAGGAGCAGGAGTATTACAATCGGGATAATAAGCTGAAGTCGTCGTTTGATAGATGGTCGTGAAAGAACTATTGGATTCTCAGGACTTACAGGGATCGGCATCAGCGGCGGTGGAATGGTTGCTGCTGCGTGGGGTAATGTCTGCTGCTGCGAAACATGTTGATCTGGGTTCGGTTGTGTATGGGTAATAATAGGTGGTTGATTAGTTGCCATTTCCCGAATCACTCCGACGTTTTCTCACCAATGCAAGCATAACAGGAGGGATTGAAGAATGTCAATAGTCAGTAGAAAAATTCCATTGCAAACTTCTTGCCATCTGCCCATTCACCTGCTATACTATCTTTACGACTTACGACGGTGTAGCTCAATGGATAGAGCGTTCGCCTCCGGAGCGAAAGGTTGCGGGTTCGACCCCCGCCACTGTCACTACATCTCATAGTCCTTTGCCCAGATTATTCTCTTTTCCTGGTTGTTCTTCGCCTTTTTCAGGCGCAAATAAGCCTGTCCCTCAGGAACGATTTCCACAGGAATAAGATAGACTTTGCCTGTATCAGGACTGTAGACACCAAAAAACTCGACATTCTCTCGATATCCTCTCCTTTCTCTCCTTCCACCAGTCATATTAGAAGTATTAAAGTTAAGATACGATTGATCTTTTGACATCCTCGCCGTCTTGCACTGAATACGTACAAGATGAGTCTCCTGTCGTCCAAAGGGACCAATTCCCCCGCTTGTAGGTACATAGTAGGCCAAATCATAACGAAGATGATCTCCAAGTGGTTGCAGGACTTCATACCCTCTTTCTACGAGTTTCTGTGCAACTGCCAGGTGTGTAGCTAATCCTCTTCGTGCCGTATCACCATTTCCTGAATTAAACATGCATCTTCACCTCTTACTTGATATATGAAAAGCCGTAAACATCCCTCTGTGAGTGGTGAGCAATCTACTGAACCGACCCTGGCTCAATAATGATTCCTAAGTCAAGAACGCCTTTTCAGTGCTATACTGTGACAAACTGTCTAAGAAGTGTATTAACGTATGTTAGCATGAAAAATTGGTCAAATCAAGACATATAAGACAAATAATCCTTATGGGTTGACATTTAGCTAAATGCATCCTAAAATACGAAGAATAAGACTTATTGGACAAGGAACTATGTATTTATGTCAGACGAACGGCCTGAAGCAACGAAAATGATATCGGCAAAACAGGCGGGTGATATGTTAGGCCTAAGCGCAAAAACGGTCATTCGTATGGTGGATTCTGGAGAGTTGCCAGGATATAAAATTAATTATGTGTGGCGTTTCAGGCGAAGCGAGATTGAAGAATATATCAGCTCTCGTAGATACAATCCTCATGTCAAGGATCAGTAAAAGCTTGCATTACACAAAAAGAAAATACACATTTCCAGTTTTTCAACTCATCAGCAAAAAAGCAGAAGGAAGAGGACGCCCCATCAATCCTTACCTGCCAAGTCACCGGAAACGTGCCTCCACGAACGAGTAAATGCCGTAAGCGAACAGGCCTGGAGCGACGCGCTCATAACAAGTAACCTTACTTCAAAAAAGTCAGATGCTGTAGCTTAGCTATGGCTTGTTCACGTTTGAACAAGCTCAAACGTTTCAAAACTCGTAAAACAGGAGGAGTGAATGATCTGGAGAAGAACTATCGTGGGTAGCTTTCCCGAAACTTGTCAGAAAAAAGCCGGCTAATATATTTTAGCTGAACATTTTCATGGCAAATAATAGTCTCACTGTTGTGAGATGTTTCAAATCACTGACGTAATATACTATAACGCTGGTTTCAGGGTATCTAATTACGATACTCTCACACCCTGGCGCTCATTTCTTCAAACAGTAGAGGAGGTGACTACTCGACCTTTAAGCAGAAACGGTTCTCGTATGAATGCGGGTAAACCGATGCCTCAAATCTTGTTATTTATTCGAGGAGGACATGATGCTCAAGAGACCCCAATCGCGATCTCTGATGATTGCCTTTTCCCTCGCGGCGGTGCTGATCCTCTTGCTCAGCGCCTGTGGCGCGAGCGGCACGCCGACAACTTCAACAACTCCCACGACTGGTACACCGGTCAAGGGAGGCACCTGGATTGACGATATCCCCAATGAGCCTGGCTCGCTAATTCCTAACGGCGACTCGCAAACGTTTGATGTCGTTGTCGAGCAGGCAATTTACGCTCCGCTCTTTGTTGGCAACTATAGCGGCCAGATTACCCTCGGCGTTGCTTCAGAAATGCCTACCGTTGCAAATGGTGACGTCAGCGCCGATGGCAAAACATGGACGTTCAAGATGAAGCCAAACTTGAAATGGTCTGATGGTCAGCCATACAATGCCGATGATGTCAATTTCACCTGGAAGCTCTGGGATAACCCCAAGTTCGGCGCATACAGCACTGTCGGCTATAACCTGATTACCTCTGCCGATGTCTCTGCTGACAAACTTTCGATTACCTTCCATCTCAAAGCGCCGTACGTGGGATTCCTGGCATTATGGACAGATGGCGGCGGCGCACCATTGCCTGCCCACCATTTCAGCACTATGGCCCCCGATGCCATCCTGAAATCCTCTGATAGCCTGAATCCCAGTGTCGCGAGTGGCCCTTTCATGATGAGTGAGAGCGTGCATGGTGATCACTACACCGTCGTCCGCAATCCGAACTACTATCGTGCATCCGAAGGGCTTCCTTACCTCGATAAAATTATCTTCCGTCCCATAGCTAGCGAAGATACGATCCTCAAAGATCTCCAGGCTGGCTCGATCACCTCGTCCTGGTTCCTCGATGTAAGCAAAACCCCCGTATACAAGAGCCTGACGAACTACAAGCTGGTGGTCAATCCCAACGCTTCAAACTTCGAGGTCATGATTATCAACCTCAAGAACCCCATTCTTGGCAAGAATCTTGAGGTTCGCCAGGCCATGTCCATGGCGATTGACAAAAATACCCTCATCAAAACAGCCCGTTTAGAGCAGGCTGTACCTCTGTGTACCGACCACGGAGCGTCTCTGCATCCTGGCTACCAGGCGGATGCTGCCTGTCCGAAATTCGACCCTGCTGCCGCCAATGCCCTGCTAGATCAGCATGGCTGGGTTAAAGGTGCTGATGGAATTCGTTCGAAAAATGGCCAGAGGCTTGAGTTCACCTACTCGACAACGACAGGCAAACCCTGGCGTGCCGCCGATGAGGCCATTATTCAGTCGAACTTCAAGGATATCGGCATCAAGATGAATATCCAAAATTACCCTGCAAGCACCTTCTTTGGTACATTCTTGCCTAACGGAAAGCATGATCTTGGAGAGTTCGAGAATTCGTATACGTACGATCCCGATGATGCTTCTCTCCTAGATTGCAGTGCACAGGGCACAAATGGTGCGAACTGGAGCTTCTACTGCAGCCAGGAAATGCAAACGTATCTCAAGCAAGAGCAGAGCTCGGCTGATCCGGCTGTGCGCCAGCAGGCCTTCAATCAGATTCACCGGCTTGAGCTGACAGACATCCCCTTCGTCGTTCTGTATAGCCCGTTGGATCAAGGTATCTCCAAGAACACGACGCACAACTACGCTCCAGGTCCTGAGGGGTCCTCGGAGACGGTCAACGTCTGGGAATGGTGGTGTACTGGTGGAACGTGCTAGGTAATCTCCAGGCACTACTTTGTTTAGTGTGGATGTAATTGTAGCATAACGATACCTCTGGTTAGGTGCTCGTAGAGTTCTCTAACCAGAGGCTTCCTTTAGTCGCGAAAGCCCATTGACATACATGAGTTATATGTTAAACTACTTTCAGTGGTTTCCTTCTCCATCGTAAGCTCGTTCGGAGGTGCCCATGGGACGATATATTATCAGGCGGTCGTTGCAGGCAATTCCTTTGTTGCTCTTACTATCCGTATTTATGTTCCTCTTGATTCATGCATTGCCGGGTGGGCCAGAGCAGGTGATCTTCAATCCTCACCTGGACCCTGTAGGGCGTGCTAACCTGCGTGCGCGCTTTGGTTTGGATCAGCCTCTCCCTATCCAGTATCTGAAATGGTTAGGCAATTGCCTTATTGGGAACTTTGGTTTCTCCTTTGCTACCAACCAGGCAGTTTCCACTGTAATCGCTCAGCGTTTTCCCGCCACGCTCCAGTTGTTTAGCCTTTCTCTCCTGTTAGCTCTGATACTGGCAATCTTCCTGGGTGTGATTTCCGCGGTCCGGCAGAACTCTCCGCTTGATTACACCTTGACTACTCTCTCGTACTTTGGTTTAGCGATGCCTGCCTTTCTGCTAGGTTTGTTTCTCCAGGACATTTTTTCTGTACAGTTGCATTGGCTTCCCGACTCAGGCACTACTACTTTAGGCTATACCTTTGATCCTTTCAACGCATTTATTGATCACCTGACTCACCTCATCTTACCTGTAACGGCACTCTCGGTTCTCTTCGTTGCCGGTTGGAGCCGCTACATGCGTTCGAGTATGATTGAGACGACGAAACAGGACTACATGCGTACTGCTCGTGCGAAAGGCGTAAGCCCTGCTTCCAGGCTCGTGCGTCACGCTCTGCGCAACGCTGTGATCCCTCTGATTACCGTCGTTGCAATCGACTTTGGCTCGATAGCCGGTGGCGCGACCATTACAGAAACCATCTTTGCTTGGCCTGGCATGGGCTCCCTGTTTTTTGACTCCCTCCAGAGCCGTGACTTCCCTGTACTCTTAGCAATACTAATACTGAGCGGATTCTTTGTCGTGCTCTTTAATCTGATAGCAGATGTCCTGTACGGAGTGATGGATCCGCGCATTCGCTACTCATGACCTGTTGAGAGAAGGAGATATCTGTGGACATACCTGGACAGCTCAATGTTACAACCTCCGAAGAAGAAGTCGAGCCTATACTGGAGCTTACACCAGAATTAGTGCAGAAGCGCCGTAGTCAGGCGCGTATCATCTTCGACCGCTTTATACGGAATAGGGCTGCCCTCCTGGGAGCGGCTTTCTTGATACTCATGTTTCTCTTTTGTTTTTTAGGACCAACCGTCTCCGGGCACATTCAACCAGATGTCATCCATCCGGCTGATGCGTCACAAGCCCCGTCACTAAAATATCCCTTCGGAACGGATTATATCGGACGTGATCAGTTTGCGCGTGCTATGGCGGGAGGGCAAGTCTCGTTGCTGGTGGGTCTGAGTTCGATGCTGATGGCCATTGTCTTTGGTATTGGCATAGGCTCAATGGCAGGATACTTTGGTGGACTTGCAGACAACATCCTCATGCGTCTTACGGATGTTGTCCTGGCTGTGCCACTTTATCTCCTGCTGTTTGTGCTCTCGGCTAGTTACAGTGATGGCTCAGTCACAAGTGTCGTCTTCTTGATTGCTATTTTTGGTTGGACGTACACGGCGCGTCTTGTGCGTGGGGAGTTTTTGGCTCTTAAGGAGCGCGAGTATGTGCTGGCGGCGCGCACCATTGGGGCGGGGCACTTCCGCATCATGTTTCGCCATGTGCTGCCTAATGCCGCCGGGCCAATCATCGTAAGCGCGACCTTGTTGGTCGGTGCTAACATTATCCTTGAGTCGGTCTTAAGCTACTTTGGTTTTGGTCTTCATCCCCCCTCTTCAAGCTGGGGCAATATGATTAGCGATGGTCAGCCTCTCTTTGATGTTTCCCCCTGGCTCGTGTTCGCCCCAGGTATGCTGATCTTCTCTACGGTGCTTAGCTTTAACCTGGTGGGCGATGGTCTTCGCGACGCTCTTGACCCCTACATGACCGAACGTTAGGTAAATAGCTTGTAAAAGGAGCTACGATTTTGGGAGAGTATCTGCTCGAGGTTCAGGATCTAAAAACTTACTTCACGGTAAAAGCTGGGAAAGTGCGCGCAGTCGATGGTGTAAGTTTTGCGATCAAACCAGGCGAGAAATTAGGCGTGGTAGGCGAGAGCGGCTGTGGCAAGAGCGTCACTGCTCTCTCAATCATGCGGTTGCTCCCACAACCACCAGGGGAAATTGCTGGTGGTTCTGTATTGTTTGAGGAGCAGGATCTGGTCGATTTGCCTGAAAGCGCTATGCGCAAGATACGTGGAGGCAAGATTGGTATGATCTTTCAAGACCCCATGACATGCCTCAATCCAACTATGACCGTCGGCAAACAAATTGCCGAGGCACTGCGTATCCACTTGAAGTTGAGCAAGGACGAAGCACAAAAACGCGCCATTTCCTTGCTGGATCAGGTCGGCATTCCCGCGGCCGCTGAGCGTATCAATTCCTATCCGCACCAGTTCAGCGGTGGAATGCGCCAGCGTGTAATGATTGCCATCGCTCTGGCGTGTAACCCTAAGCTGCTGATCGCCGATGAGCCAACAACAGCGCTGGACGTAACCGTACAAGCACAGATACTCGAATTGATT
This sequence comes from Ktedonobacteraceae bacterium, assembly GCA_041499255.1. Taxonomy (GTDB): domain Bacteria; phylum Chloroflexota; class Ktedonobacteria; order Ktedonobacterales; family Ktedonobacteraceae; genus UBA11361. The sequence continues at coordinate 6,442 of JBGQJX010000177.1, forward strand.
AATGGCGTATGTTCCGAATTTGGCACCGCGGTTATTATTATTACGCATGACCTCGGTGTTGTCGCCGGTATGACCGACCGTGTAGTGGTAATGTATGCTGGCAAAGTGGTTGAGATGGCCCCTACTAATGAATTATTTGCCAATCCCCGGCATCCCTACACGTTAGGATTACTGGACTCAGTACCGCGCCTTGATGAGCAGCGCCACTCCGAATTGAGAACTATCGAGGGCGCTCCACCTGATCTGCTGAAACCACCTCCAGGCTGTCCATTTATGCCGCGCTGCACTTTTGCCCGTAGCATTTGTCGTACTATGCCTCCGCTCGATTCCCTGGTGGGGAATGCCGCGCATCGCAAGGCTTGTTGGGTTGACGTAACCGACCCGCAGGAACAGGCTTATGCAGAGAAGCGACGTCAAAACAGGATTGAGAAGGTGTTTGCCCGTATGAATGCTCAATCAGGGAGTACTCAATCGGCATTGGAGGAAAAGTAGATGGCAGAAACAGCCGTAGCGAGTCAAACGTTGGTTGATATCCGTGACCTCAAGATGCATTTCCCCTTGACTCAAGGCGTTATCTTGCAGCGTGTAATCGGTCATGTGCGTGCAGTCGACGGCGTCAGTTTTACCATTGAACGTGGGCAGACTATGGGGCTTGTAGGCGAAAGTGGTTCCGGCAAAACAACCATTGGCCGTACGATCGTGCGACTTTATAAACCTACTGCCGGACAAATTATGTTTGGCGACAAGGACCTGGCTTCTTTAGGTGGCGAGGAATTGCGACAGATACGCCGGCGCGTGCAGATGGTTTTTCAGGATCCTTTCGCCTCGCTAAATCCGCGTTTCACCATTGGGTCATTGATTGCCGAACCTATGCATATCTATCATATAGGATCGAACAGGGAGATTCACGAACGCACATTAGAACTATTACGCGTCGTCGGCTTGCGTTCTGAGTACGTTGATCGCTATCCACACGAATTCAGTGGCGGGCAGCGCCAGCGCATCGCTGTTGCTCGCGCTCTCTCGATTAATCCTGAGTTTGTGATTGCTGATGAACCTGTTTCGGCGCTGGATGTCTCAGTTCGCGCACAGGTACTTAACTTGCTGCAACGGCTACAGAAGCAGTTCAACCTGACATACCTCTTCGTCTCACATGATCTTAGTGTCGTGCGCCATGTAGCCGATCGTATTGCGGTGATGTACCTGGGAAAAATCGTCGAACTGGCGGACCGCGATGAACTCTATGCCTCTCCAAAGCATCCCTATACGAAAGCTTTGCTTTCAGCAATACCTATTCCTGATCCAAAAATCGAGAAGCAGCGGAAACGTATTATTCTATCAGGTGATTTGCCAAGTCCTATTAATATTCCAACTGGTTGTCGCTTTCATACACGATGCCCCATGGCACAGCAGATTTGCCGTGAGATTGAACCTCCTTTGGAGGCAAAAGAAGGCCATGAGCATTACGCTGCCTGTCACTTCTCAGAAAGCGTCACCCCTCTTTAAGACAGCGATCAAAAAGGGCGGGAACACCTCGTCGAGATGCTCCCGCTTTTCTGTTCCACCGCGACGTATCGATAGCTCAGAGTATCAAAATCATAACTCTCCATCTTCCCTGGTGAAACACCTGAAACACCTGAAACACTTGAAACACTTGAAACACTTGAAACACTTGAAACAGTGAGTCACCCCGACTCAAACTTACCTGATACACTTGATACACTTGATACACTTGATACACTTGATACACTTGATACACTTGATACAGTGAGCCACTCCGACTCAAACTTCTCTGATACACCTGATACACCTGATACACCTGATAC
>JBGQJX010000178.1:0-8262 GCA_041499255.1 Ktedonobacteraceae bacterium
CGAAGGTCTTCCCAGATTTGATGGTAGAGTTGGACGAATCGTGGATCGAAGCGGATCTCCGCTACCTTGCGGGGACGCGGCAGATCGATGCTATAGATACCCTTGACAGTAGTACCTGGACCAGCAGTGAGGACGCACACCCGGTCGGCCAGGGAGATGGCTTCCTCTAGGTCGTGGGTGACGAAGACAACTGACGCCGAGAGTGAGGACCACATCTGGAGCAATTCGTCCTCCATCAATGTGCGCGTCTGCACGTCGAGGGCGCTGAACGGCTCGTCCATCAACAGGATCTGCGGCTCGTTGATAAAGGTCTGAGCTAGCGCCACGCGCTTGCGCATACCACCTGAGAGCTGGTGCGGATAGCGGTCCTCGAAACCTGTAAGTCCGACACGCGCGAGCCAATCACGTGCGCGCTGAATCGCCTCGGCTTTTGGCTGACCGCGAAATAGCGGGCCAGTGACCACGTTACTCAGTACATTCTTCCAGGGGAAGACTGCGTCAGTCTGAAAGACATAACCAATGCGCGGGTCAATGCCCTGCACGGGTTTGCCCATCACCTGCACTTCCCCGGTGCTTGGCCGATCCAGGCCGGAGATGAGGCTCAGGGTAGTGGATTTGCCGCAACCGGTCGGCCCGACCACCGCGAAGAACTCTCCCGGTGCAACGCTGATGTTCAGGTCTCGTAATGCCGTATAAGGATGGCCTGCTGGTGTTCGGAACCGCTTGGTGACGTTCCGCAATTCGATCGCGTATGTGCCCAGGCCCGGTTCGTTTTGTGTAATGGTTGATGAGTTTTTCATAGGCAGTGCGATGGTCACTGAACCCCTTTCTAGAATAGTCTCCTGACATCTCTCCTTGCTCACCAGTTCGAGTCTTTCTTCGCGAACAAGCAGTGCAAACCAATCACGGTTTTGTCACTATCGCGAGCCTGATGAACCGCGCCATGAGCCTATAAACACAGTGTAGTCGAAAGGCATAAACGGCGCATAAACGTTGCCTGCAACGATATAAATAAAACGTAAATATTTGTAATGTTGTTCTGCATCCACATATGGCCTGCGCGGTAGTAAAGCATTGCGATCGGCACGGCCACAGCCTGGCATGGGCACTTTGAAGGAGAAGAAAGAGGGCGCGTTCACTATATCATCCAGGCGGGACATATGGTCATGGAGAAGGGACGCCGATTCAGTATTTTCTGCAAGGTATCGCTTCAGCGAAACAGCGCCAGCATCATACGCTCATCGTTAGTAAGTATGAGTCGATTATTCCTCTGCAAAGGATAGATCTCGGCTCGTTCCCACAATGGCCCGGTAATACTGGTCCCGGTTCCTAATTGCACACCGCGTTCGCGTAATGCATTTAGCAGTTCGCCAGAGTGAAAGAGATGGACTGACTCGATGACCCACGGAATTGACAGGCTATGCAAAGCCTCTTTAGAGCCAACGAAGACAAGATAATAATCCGGCAGCGGATCTGTCTTCAAGTGAAGAATGCCATCGTGTTTCGTGCGCCACTGGACATCCACAGTCTGACCCGTAAGTGGACCACGTGCAAAGCGTCCATCACTGCTTTTATGGGTCATTGTCTCCGCGCTCAGCGCAATGCCAAAGATAACGGCAGCGATATATTCACCGACAGACTGAACCTGTGCTGGATGGCCAATGATCGTCGCGATTTTCTGGTCAATGGTATTGCGCGATTTGAGCAGGCTGGCAAGTTGAGGTAGATCATACATCCCTCGATCCTCCCTATCGTCTGTATTGATTCAGTTGAAGAACCTCTGTCTCGATTGTACCACTTTCAATAGTCAGCAGGCCTACGCTGGGAGCTCTTGGCCTACGCCTGCGCGCGTTCAACAGATAGGCGCGTCTCAGCAGATGTTGAGGCTGACCTAATTCTGCTTTTGCCTGCTCAGGCGTCAACTGATAAACTGCCCCTGGATTGAAAAGCAATACGCTCTGGTGCCAGGCCACGTAAGATCGATGAAAGTGCCCGAAGATAATGGCATCTACATCCTGAAAAGCGCGCAATACCTGCCCTTGAAATCCGCCCCACCAGAAAGGTCGCCCATCGAATATCTCATTGGAAACAAAACTCGGCAGCTCTTTCCAGACAGCTCGATGCCCGTGAATAAGCCCGATACGTTTGCCTCCAACCTCGACAATCGTGCTGGTCGGTAGATCCAGCCGGTCATGGTTTCCCCGCACCGCTATCACCGGCGCTACAAGCCGTAATTCGTCCAATACTGCTGTGCTGGTAATATCGCCCGCGTGCAAAATGAGATCCACACCCCGAAAGAGCTTGCTGATTTCTTCAGGCAATACAGGCAATGACCTGGGTATATGTGTATCTGCGATAACTCCCACTCTATAGGTATTCATATAGAATCCGATCTATCATTTTCATTATTTTCATTGTGCTTGAAGGTCTCGCTCTTTTCAGATTGCGTGTTCACCTTCTTATATCGTAACGAAAACCCAGTAGAAAATGGTCCACATCTACCACGTTTTCTCGTCACTCTATTGTCCCGCCTGAATATAATATTATGAGTGAACGTAATCGGTAAATAGAAGGAGTAGTTTCACATGGCAATACAATTAAGCGCACGCAACCAGCTAAAAGCAAAAGTAATATCGGTCAAACTTGGTAATGTCATGGCCGAAGTTGTCGTCGAATTACCAGATGGCCAGCAGATTGTCTCAGCCATCACTCGCACCTCCGCCGAGAGCCTGAGACTCAAAGAAGGTGATGACATCGTCGCCATCATTAAATCCACCGAAGTCATGATCGGCAAAAATATCTGAACTGCTCGGCAACACATCAATGTAACGCCAGCTACTGCTCCCCGCCCTCGCAATGCTGGTTTCTTGTCGTGTTCCAGGCACGGTACAACGCCAACTGTATACAGTGCGAGAAAAATAATAAGGCTAGCCCATGTACGCACATGAGCTAGCCTATAATGTACCTTTACTACTTTCAGTCAGCCACTATAGCCACTAAGGAACAACCACCGTGATCGGAATGAGCACTGATGTTGGCTCGCGATCGGCCTTTGCCGGGTCGCTAAAAGTCAAAGTGAGAATAAGATCCGTTGTGTAGGTTCCCGCTTGAGCCTGGGCGTTTGGATTGACCGTCACTTTAACCGTTTGCGACCCTCCTCCAAGAAGTGTGCCAGTATTCGGTGCTACGTCCAACCAACTCACTAAACTGGTCATTGTCCATCGCACCGAGCCATTCACTGCAAGGTTGGTAAACTGTATTGATGAGGGATTGCTCTGTAGTATATTGGCAACCCGTTGGGTAACGAAGTCAATGCGATTCTGAATCCTTGTAGGAGCTTTGGGACCATTATCACTATACACACCTATGCTTACATGTAGTACGGCTGGAACCTCTTCAACCGCCCCCACAGATGGCGTGAAGGTCAGCGTGCCTTGAAAATCTCCAGTTGTCAGGCCACTTTGCGCCGTCGCATAAATCGTCTGTACCTCATGTGCTACAAGACTTCCGCTGGTTCGATCTAAAGACAACCAGTTTGCTGCGCCGGAATCGGCAACGGCATTCCAGGTTATTGTCTGGCTACTGCTGTTGACGATTGCTACTGGCAAGGTCTTACTACTGCCCAAGTATAGGGCAAAGCTTAGTCCCGCTGAAAAAGGTGGCAAGTTAATCATTGTTTTGACCTTTCTTTACTGAAAGAGGTGGGGTTACAGCCAGTGTGACCGCTACCTCGACACTTTTTGATGATGCATCGCCTTCCGCACTGAAGATTAACATAGCTTTGTGGTTTCCAATCGCTAGAGAGCTTGTATCAACTTTCACGTGAACGATTTCTTTCTGACCTGGTTGAAGGGTGCCAGCGCCCTTATCTATTGTCAACCAATTCTTCACATCTGTATCCGCGTGCCAGAGCATCGGTTGATTACTTGTATTACTAACCTGTTCCTGCAAGGTTTTGTTTTCACCCTGCCGGAGAGAACCAAAGTCAAGAAGATTCTGACTCAGAATAGGTGGTGGCGGTTCCCCATAGTAATTATTCATTTGTATTATCATCTCCTGATAATGTATTTCTCATAGCGTGATCCATCTCTGCTGGCATGATCACTATGCCAGCAGAGATAGGTGAGCGCATTATCAGCGAGATTAGATGTCGATCCCCTCGTTGAAGAACTGCATTGTTGGCAGCTTCACGAAAGCAGCTATGGCTCCCGGTCGATAACTCATGTGTCGATTTCCTCCATATATGAGATGTATGGGGCCGATCGGCCCTTATTTTGTGCAGTCACGCCAGGTGAGCTACACACCTTTCTCGCGGCCCTGGTCAGGCAGAGCTGAAGGTATTACCAACCCTGCCTCTTTAAACCGCTGTAGCAATCGTAACAGGTAGAAGCTCCCTTTTAGAAGGACTCTTTTATGACCTTTTTATGACCTGCTGTTGGATTTTATTTGTTCTTTTTCGTCTATTATTGTATACTCCTATACGGTAAAATATGCGCAATACGCCTGAAAAAAGGAAAATAGAATAGTAAAGCGCTAATTAACACGATATCTACCATTATGACGTTCATTTAATCGATTTTTTTCGTATAGCATCATCACCCTTCATGTTCCTTGTATTTGTGATCAGCATCTAATGTAATGACCCGGTCGGGGAGGGGTCAATTCACAATGATCGTAGTAGAGACTATCCCAAATGAACGGTTGAGACGTGCACGTCACGAACGAGGGTGGACGCAAGCCGAATTGGCTGAAAAGCTTGATACTTCTTTCGAGATGGTGAGCCGGTGGGAGCGTGGCATCAAGGTTCCGAGCGCCTTTTATCGTAGAAAACTCTGTGATGCCTTTGGCAAAACAGCGGAGGAACTTGGATTTCTCGTCAAGCCTGGCGCACCTCCAACAATCGGCCCATCTCCGTGCGTGTTCTTCACCTCTGCCTACGCTGATGCCGATCGCAGGCTCGTCGCCAATCTCAAGGCGGAGCTCCAGACACGGGGAGTCACCGTGTGGAGCAGCCGTATGATAAGAAGGCAGGAATCGAGTAACAAAAGGAATGTGCTGCAAGAAGCTGTCCGCGCTTCCCAGGTGGTTCTGGTTATTGTCTCTCCCTCTACCTATGCTTCTCATCATGTCCACGATACCCTTCGTCTCGCCAGGCACTACAGGCGTCCTGTTTGCGCTCTGTGGATAGGTGGCCAAGATATGCAGGAATGTTTGCCCAAAGATTGGGGCGAACCATATGCAACCATTGACGTCAGGCAGGGCGATGACCAACTTCTACGCGATAACGTTATAGCAACGCTTGAACAGGTATGGCTCGCTCCCAGCGATCCTCAAACCATTGCAGTGTCCGAGCCGCTGTGGAAGGTACCGGCAATACTGATGCCGCTGATTGGGCGCGAAGAGGAACTGGCGGGACTGAGTGACTTGCTCCTGCGCCCACAGGTCCGTTTGCTGACGCTCTTAGGCCCCGGTGGTATTGGCAAGACTCATTTGAGCCTGGAGGTCGCAGCGAAGATGCGCGCACACTTTGCTGACGGCGCCTATTTTGTCTCGCTGGCGGCAATAAGCGACCCCAAACTGGTGATTCCCGCTATCGCTAACGACCTGGGAATCAGGGAGGCCGGAGAGCGCCCGCTGTTCGAATTGGTGAAGGTCGCATTGCGAAAGCGGAATCTTTTGCTCATTCTCGACAATTTTGAACAGGTGCTGAAGGCTGCGCCACAACTTCCAGAATTGCTGGAAGAATGCCTTCACCTCAAAATTCTGGTGACTAGTCGCGCCAGGCTCCATATTCACGGTGAATATAGCTTTCCAGTTCCTCCTTTAGCAAAACCTGATCTGACATTGCCTCTAGAGAGTGATACTCTCACGCAGTATGCTGCGGTTGCACTTTTTCTCGAACGTGCCCGCATGGCAAGACCAGATTTCCGTATCACCGGCACTAACGCGCGCGCCATCGCGGAAATGTGTGTGCGCTTAGACGGGTTGCCGCTGGCAATTGAACTGGCCGCCGCTCGCATCCGGTCGTTGGCGTCACAGTCGTTGCAGGGACGGTTGAGGGAGCATCTTCTAGATGTCACGATAAGTCCAGATCAAAATGTAGATGACCGGCAGCGGACGCTGCGCAATACGATTGCGTGGAGCTATGACTTACTCGGTAAAGAGGAACAGCAACTCTTCCGGCGACTGTGTATTTTTGCAGGTGGCTGGAATGTGGAAGCAGTGGAGGCGATTTACTTAGCTCTAGGTGATTCGACGTTCCAGGTATGGGTTGGCGTAGAATCTCTGCTCGACAAGAGCCTGTTGCAATCAGCGGAGCAGGAAGAAGAAGGGCGCTTCCGGCTCCTGGAGACAATCCGTGAGTATGGATTGGAACTCCTTGAAGCGAGTTGGGAAGCGAAGACCGCGCGACTGGCCCACGCATGGTACTATCTGGGGCTTGTGGAGGAAGCAGAACCTTACCTGAAGGGAGCGCGACAAGCTGAATGGTTGGCGAGATTGGAGCAGGAGCAGGAAAATCTGCGCGCGGCCCTGAAGTGGCTCATCGAGCATGAAGAAACTGAACTTGCCTTGCGCTTTTGCGGTGCAATGTGGCGGTTCTGGCGCTTGCGCGGTCACTGGAGTGAAGGACGCAGGTGGTTGGAAGCAGCCCTCGGGCTTTCACAATCAGGAAGACCAACTATCGCGCGAGCCAGGGCCCTTTGTGCGGCTGGAGATCTGGCCTACTATCAAGATGACTATCAAATTGCTAACACCGTGTTGGAGGAGGCAGTCAAGATCTGCCGTACGCTACCGGCTGAAAGGGAACTTGCCACTGCTCTGGGACTTTTAGGGATTCTCATGCAATTGCAAGGCGATCTCATAACAGCTGCCCCCCTGCTTGAGGAGAGTGAGGAACTCTGTCGTAAGCTGAACATCACCTGGGAATTATCCTATTTACTGCGCAAGTTGGCGGGGCATGCAGCTCAGACCGGTGACTTGAAGCAGGCAGCGAACTATGCTCAGGAAAGCCTCATGCTCGCGCAAAAGCTGGGGGATAAATCCCTCACTGCCTATGTATTGTGCACCCTGGGAGAGATTGCAGCGCGTCTGGGTGACTTAACACAGGCTGTAACATATAACCAGGAAAGTCTCACGTTCGCGCGCGTGCTAGGTGATAAACTCCTTATAGCTAATGTTCTGAACGACCTGGGATACTTTGCGGCGCTACAGGGTGACCTGACATTGGCGTCTTATGTTCAGGAGGCTTACGCGCTCATACTTGAACTGGGCGATAGGATGTTCATCGCGAAAACTCTCCATAGTGGAGGGTACATCGCCATGCATCAGGGTAATCTAACGCAGGCTTCGACATGGTTCAGTAAGGCATTATCCATTGCCCAGGAAATACAAAGTGAAACAGATATAGGTATATTTCTCTCCGGATTTGCTCTAGTGGCAATAGTGGAGGAAAAATCTCTACTGGCGGCACATTTGTTCGGGGCAATAGAGGCAAGGCTCAAAGTAAATGTTGATTTGAACCCGGCAGAGCGTGCTGAGTACCAGCGCGCCATTGAGCGCGTGCGGCTCCAGTTAGGCGCAAAGGCCTTTGCAACAGCGCGGAGAGAAGGGCGTACTATGACAGTAGAGCAAGCGCTTGCCACATCTCTATCGCCAGCAACTGTCAATCCTCCCCCTTCCCCTAAGTACCCCGATGGTTTGACAGAGCGCGAGGTGCAGGTAATTTGCCTCGTAGCCAGAGGCTTCACGGACAAACAGATCGCTAAGCAGTTGAATATCGCTCCACGCACCGTCAACACACACTTAACGTCGATCTACAGTAAGATCCAGGCTACTTCCCACTGGAAAGAGAGGCAGATCGCCCCACGTATCGCCGCAGCAAACTACGCCTCAGAACACGACCTGTGCTAACGTAATTGGCGCCCCTCCGTCGCCTCTTGCTCCCGTCATAGCCGCGAGCCTCAGAACACGACCTTTGTTAATGTTATTGCACCCCTCTTTTCCGCCCCTACTTTTGCCACAAGCAGCCCACCCCACTTTTGCCACAAGCAACCTGCCCCTACTTTCGCCGCAAGCAGCCTGCCCCTCTTTTGCCGCAAGCAGCCTGCCCTACTTTCGCCGCAGGCGCAACACATCTACCTGTTGTGGTGTTGGGGTTGGGGGGGGGGGGGGGGGCCGCCCCCCCCACACACAAAAAAAAGTGGGGGGGGGGCGCGCGGGGGGGGCCCAAAAAAAAAAAAAGGACTAAAAAAAACCCCCGGA
>JBGQJX010000179.1:0-8250 GCA_041499255.1 Ktedonobacteraceae bacterium
AAGTTGGCCTGTTGCTCTGTGTGTGTGAACGCTATGAGCAGTGATCCCTATGAAACAAGGAGCAAGAGCACTACCGAGATTAACAGGTAAACAACGGGTACGCCAATAGCTATGATATAGCGCGTAAGACGCGGTATCTCCGATTTACCGAAGAGGTAATATGCCAGTGGCCCAAGCAGTGGGATAAGGTAAACAACCGCCAGCCAGCTGATACGCGGCCCGCCTTTCAGCTCGCTGCGCCGCACGATGTCCCATGTAGCCACGCTCAGCAATGTGGCATAAAGGGCCAGTGGCAGGTAATACATATAGAAACCCAGGATAACTTCAAAAAATGGTGTTGCAAGGCCGAGACCTCCCAGCGTTATGCTGGGTGCAATGGAAGTAGCTGCTACTGTCATATCTAATGGCGTCCCTTCTATTGTGCTAAAGATTCCCTTTGGGTTGATGGTGGGGTCGGGCATCCCTGCTTGGGCAGCAGGGGTAGGAGCTTTTCGCCAGTCGCTCGGGGAAAAGCGCCCCAGGTTCGCCTGGAGAAAATGGTCAAGAAGAACCGTCATGACGCTGGGGTCGCCTCCACCGGCGCGAGCGGTAAACGAACCACAGGCATGGGTAAACTGGAGGAAAGGCGGTGCCGTGCGGCTAACAGTGTTGTTGGAGAAGCAATTGTACCCCGCCGAGAGCGCCGAAAGTGCCAGGTCGGCTACGCCAGAGTTGGTGATGACGTTATTCTCTGTGACATTGCCGCTTGGTTCCCAGAAGTGCTGATCGATATTTGGCACGATCAGAATACCGTAATAGATATGCCCGTTGATACGGTTATTCATGATGTGGTTGTTGTTACCACCGCCGATCACGATGCCGTTGCCGATGGATGGATATTCCAGCACTTTGGCAGGCGCATGATAGTTGTTATTATTCTCGATCAGGTTGTTGATGATTGTGGTGTCGTATTCTGGCGGATTCGGCTCCGAGTCGAGGGTATTCGGCGCTATTCCCGACATGTTATTGCGCCAGATCGAATCTCGTATCACCAGGTCGCCACCGGAATTGGTGCCGGAATACCCCAGCGCGTTATCTTCAGAGATGACGTGCGAGATAACCGCATGGCATGGGTGGCAGTAGCCGATGTAGAAGCCAGAATCAGGATGGCCCGCCGCCAGATCATGATCGAACTGCCCTGTATTTGAACCATAGGCGTAAATACCGTAGTCTCCGTTAGCGTAGGCCGTCAAATAACTGCCGCGAAAGCCTTTTACACCTGTCCAGTAGAAACCGTTGCCTTTATAGTGCCGTGCCGTCATATTTTCGAGCACGACGCCATTTGCTAGCACTTCAAAACCATCGTCTAGTTTGAAATTGCCTTCCAGGATGACGCCGTTGCGATCGCGCCCGCGAATAGTCAGGTTTGGAGTACGGACGTTTACTGACTCATTGTAGATGCCAGGGGCAATAGAGATCATGTCATACGGTTTAGCCGCTGTAACAGCGCTCTGTATAGTAGGGTAATCCTCCGGTACACGCAGGATGGCGGCGGGAGATTTGCCTGGCTGCATTGCGGAGTCGAGTGGGCCACTATACGAGGTGTTGCCAACTACGATAACGCCGGCCATACCAACGCCACCAGCCGCTCCGTGCAGTTGGCAGAAATATGGATAGCGTCCAGGCTGTGTAAAGGTATGTGTATAGGTCTGGCCACTGTTGAAATCGCCGGAGTCAAAGCTATGATCGTCGGCGGTGACGGTATGTATTGTCTGTCCATTGTTCACCCAGGTAACCGTCTGCCCTGGATTAATGTGCAACACCTGAGGGCTGAAGGTATTGTCCAACGTTGAAACAGCTGGTCCCTGTGGGGCAACTGGGCCACCACAGGCGACAAGCAGCGCCATGAAAAGTAAAATAAGAGGTATCAGTCCAAACCACGGTAGGAAAGTAGGGAACTTTTTCCCGCTCTGGGGTGACCTGTGTGGTCGCCATAGAACTCTCATAGGGGTGCTCCTTTGCACATTGGAAATGAGGAAACGCCGGAAAGAGAAATAACATCATCATCACTCCATCTGCCTCACTTCAAGTATAACGAGCAAGGAAAGTAAACGCAAGTGGAAAGCTCATCAACGCATCTTCCTCTGTCAACACACGCGTCCATATGTTATGATTAGTAAGAGGAAAAGTACAACTTTGGGGAGAGACAGGCGTGAGCAGGCAAAAAGAACCAGCGCAACCACAGGTGATCTTTTATACCAAGGCCGGTTGTCACCTCTGCGAAGAAGCGCGAGATATGCTTGATGATATAGCCGCCCAGGTTGCTTATGAACTCACAGAAATTGATATTCGGAGCAATCCTGATCTTTTTGAAGAATATCGTTATCGCATACCCGTCGTTATCGTTAATAATGAGAAGATTTTAGAAGGTCGCATAGAGTATCGTGATTTGGCGCAGGCTTTTCAACTTCGGTGAGATCTAAAGAGGGAATACAGCGTTGACAGTCCTGGGAGTTTAGAAAATCTGATAGGATAGCTCCCCTTTCCCTGCATCAAGCACAAGGAAGAGTATAATGGCATTACAACAGGTGGAAAATAGGAATAAGGGGTTTTCACTTTTATCTCAGCAACAAAAGCATATTCTCGCGAGGTTCGCACAGGCAGCAGGCGAGTGGATGCTCAACTACTGGGCGACAGTGATTACTGTTGTGCTGGGTCTCGTTGTTGCTATCGCACTTTCTATCCCCTTTCTCTGGTACTTTGGGCTCGGCGCTATCGCCAGCCCCTTATTTATTGCGCTCCATTTCATCTGCGCCCAGGTTCCCTCACACTCCTTCTATATCTTTGGTCACCAGTTGGGACTCTGTGAGCGCAACCTCTCCATCTATGTGTCCATGTTCCTGGGTAGCCTGGTCTTTGTGCTGAGCAAGAAACGCATGTTTGGCCTGCCCTGGTGGCTCTGGATTCTCATGTTGTTGCCCATGGTCTGGGATGGAACCACCCAGTTGTTTGGCTGGCGCGAAAGTACCTGGATTTTACGCCTCGTTACAGGGACGCTCTTCGGTTTAGGCAACATCTGGTTCGTCCTGCCGATGATCCAGAAAACCCTTGACGAAACACCCCGGGCTCAAAAAAGCTTGTAGCACCAACTGGCGTATGCTATCTGGTACGATTTGCCTTTTTACGTTATAATCAAGCTACTTGAAAGCCATCTACAGAACATCCCTGTGCCATCAAAAAGACAAGAGAAAAATAGATAAAGTAAGCTGAAAATATGCACGATCATTCACCGCCAGAAAATGCAACCTTCGCGGTTGCTACCTTAGGTTGCAAGGTAAATCAGGCCGATAGCGAGGCCATTAGCGACCAGATGAGCACCGCTGGCTTTGTACAGCGTGACTTCGACGAAATCGCCGATGTCTATATCGTCAATACCTGCACGGTAACTCACCTGGGTGACCGCAGTTCGCGCGCTGCCATCAGCCAGGCCCGTCGGCGCCATCCCGATGCTCTCCTCGTCGTGACTGGCTGTTATGCAGAGCTAAACCCCACAGCCGTTGCAGCCCTACCGGGCGTTGATCTCGTGGTTGGCAATAGTGGTAAAAGCGCTCTTATCGAGGCTATCAAAACACAACGGGAGACCTACAGCCCGCAACGTGAAGACGGAAAGGCCATTCCTTCCGAAGAAAGATTGCAGCCACAAAGGCCCCTACTTCCAATGGCGCCGCTTGATACGCAACATATCGGCAGTGACCAGGCCCTCGTGCCTGATGGTGCGACAGAAGAAGAGCCTCAGCCCGATAATCCCCCGCGCCTCTCACCTTTTTCGCCGCAGGAAACACACTTGCTTGACTCAGCCAGCGCCAGGCCGGCATCACGCACGCGTGTGCAGATGAAAGTACAGGATGGCTGCGATAACCGCTGTACGTATTGCATCGTTCCCTACGTGCGCGGCGGGTCGCGCAGCCGCAGTATTGCCTCCGTCGTAGACCATGTGCAGCGCAAGGTACGAGCCGGTTACCAGGAAATCGTGCTGACAGGTATTCACCTGGGTGATTACCATCCCGAGGAGAACAAAGAACACAATCTTGGAGATCTCATCGCTGCACTGCTGAGCGAGACCAGTATTCCACGTATACGAGTCTCTTCCCTAGAACCGGAAGATTTTCGCCTGGAATGGTTGGAACTATGGGAAAATCCGCGCATGTGTCGCCACTTTCATCTTCCGATGCAGAGCGGCTCGGATGCCATCCTGCGGCGCATGGCCCGCCGTTACAACACCACACGCTATCACACCATCGTTACCACCGCCAAACGCCTTATACCAGGAGTTGCCATAAGCACTGATATCATCACCGGTTTCCCTGGTGAAAGCGAAAGTGATTTCGAACAAACCTACCAACTTGCCAGTGAATTGCAGTTTGCCAAATCGCATGTCTTCCGTTTCTCACCTCGTCAGGGCACGGCTGCAGCCCGCATGAAAGGGCAAATCAAGGATGAAGTCAAAAAGGCTCGCAGTGAGCGGCTCCTGGCGCTGAACGATGAACACAGCCGCCTCTTCCGCCGGCAGTTTTTAGGGACGACAGTCCAGGTACTCATTGAGGCCAAAAAACACGGGCACTGGGAAGGCCTGACCGATAATTATCTGCGCGTCGAACTGCTAGACCTGCCAGAATCTGAGACCCGCGACTGGCGCAATACCCTGGTCATCTCTCACCTCTCTCACCTGCTAGATGACGGAATTGCAGGTTATCGTGTGGAATGCATGTAGGTGCGCAATATATGCGCCCTGGTGCCCGTAATAAATCTAATTCCTGAAATGATATTCTCATTTCTCATATGTTAATGGCATTGAGTGTAACCCGCCTTGGTAATGAAAAGTGTGCGTATTGGAGCAGGAAGATGATCATCAGGCAGGTGACCCCTGCTGATGCTCCGGCACTTGCCAGAGTTCGCGTCGATTTCTGGCGGACTACCCTATAGCTGGCTAAATATCCGCACTCTATTAGAGGAACAAATTCAATGAAGCGTCTCGCCTTCTTCACCTACCTGTTCACCTTTACCTTCCTCCTGGCGGCATGTGCAGATACAAATCAAACCTCGTCATCACCCGGCAACGGCCCTATCGCTTCCCCAACTGTAACTGCCCAATCGGCAATCACCGGAAATGGCACTTTTCGCGAGTACCCCTTGCCCCAAACTGATAGCGGCATGATGCGGCCTGTCATAGATCACCAGGGACGCATCTGGTTTGGCGAAATGGGCCACAATTATCTCGCTGTTTTTGATCCTCGTACACAGAAATTTCGACAGATGACGCCGCCTCACGGGCGCAATGGCATCATGGGTTTAGTGGTAGCGCCAGATGATACGCTCTGGTTCGCCGAGCAGTATGCCAACTACATCGGCCATTACTACCCTGCCACTGGCAAGTATCAGGTTTATACATTACCCTCGCTCACAGTTCCCGACCCCAGCAATCCAGGGAAGTCGCTGATCTTACCAAATGCACCTAACGATATCGCGCTTGATGCACATGGCAATCTCTGGTTCACCGAGCTTAATGCTGACGCTCTAGGGAAACTCGATCCACACGCGGGCCTGGTCCAGCAATACCCTATTTCTAGTGATAACAGCGTGCAGAAGTTGAACCCTTATGGTGTAACTATTGATCCACGTGGTATGGTCTGGTTTACCGAAGCCAGCGGCAGCCATATCGGTCGCCTTGACCCCTCGACGGGCAAAATTAGCTTTTTCGCCATGCCAGACCCGGCAAATCCTCTCATGGAAATTGCCAGTGACAACCATGGAATGATGTGGATCACTTCATTTTCAGGGGGTCTTCTTTTAAACCTCAACCCACAGACAGGGGCATCTACTCCCTATTATGCTCCTCATAGCGGGAATGGCGCAGGCGGAATCTATGGCCTGGCGATCGGCCCTGCTGGCGAAGTGTGGATAACGCTCTCTGCGGAAAACGAGCTTGCGCGCCTTGATCCCCTCTCACATCATTTCATCCTTTACCACATTCCCACCGCTGGCAGCCTCCCACTTGGAGTGGCGATGGCCGCCAATCACACACTCTGGTTTACCGAGTCAGGCAAAGATAAAATTGGGAAGCTGATGCCCAATTGATTCCCATATACGCTTACAGGTGCTTCGCAAACCATCCTGTGATATGTCGCAGTCGCTCCAGGCGCATTTTAGGATGGCCGCCACGGGACAGCCCGTGGCTCTGTCCCTCGAAACGCACAAAGAGCACCTCCCGCCCCAGGTATTTCAAGGCCGCAAAAAGTTCCTCCGCCTGTTCTATGCTACAGCGCAAATCCTTTTCGCTGTGAATGATCAGCAGGGGGGTACGCATATCTTTGACATACGTGATCGGAGACATACGCTTATATAAATCTGGATCATCCCAGGGCGTCGTTTCCATATCGTCATCGGCAAATTCCCAGCCTATGTCGCTACTACCAAAGAAAGAGGAGCGGTTAACTACACTGCGATCGGTCACCGCGGCTTTGAAGCGACCTGTATGCCCTATTAACCAGTTGGTCATAAATCCACCATAGCTGCCGCCTATGACGCCCAGTCGCCCCTCGTCGATAAAGCCTTTTTCTAGCAGCGCATCCACGCCAGCCAGGATATCATAGGAGTCTTTCACTCCCCAGGCGCCTCTCACCGCCAGGGCAAAATCTCGACCATAGCCTGTACTGCCGCGCGGATTTGTGTAGAGTATAACATAGCCATTGGCGGCCAGCACCTGCATTTCATGGAAGAAGCCATAGCCATATTGTGAGTTTGGTCCGCCATGAATCTCTACAATCATCGGATACTTTTTCGCTGGATCAAAATCATGCGGCTTCAGTATCCATCCATCTATCGGCCAGCCTTCAAAGCCAGTATACGGCATGTATTCGGGTGTTGCTATGTAGACCTCCTCGAGCAGAGCATCATTGAAGCCGGTTACGCGACGTAACTCTCCAGGCATAGCTGTTGAGCAGACATAGATTTCAGCCAGGTGAGCAGGGTCCTCTAGCAGCAGGGCCATAGTGCTCCAGGTTTGGTCAACACTAAAATCTCGTACGTAAACATGGCCCGGCGTCAACGAGGGCGGCTGTTTCCCTGCCCCCTCACTCGCGATAGCGAAGACCCGGGTAGCTCCTCTATGCGTTACTAGCACGTAGAGTGTCTTGCCATCAGGCGACCAGGCAGGAGGCGGCAGTATGTGGTCATTGGTCATGTCATCGTTCGTCGAGTCGGCGCAACTGCCTTCGAACTCGCTTGTCAGGTTGTGCAGTTCGCCTTTGCCACTCGCATCGATCGTAAATAGTTCGACATGATTGCCTGAAACCAGTTTAGGGGAGGCAAGGAAAGCAATGGTTCTTCCATTCGGCGACCAGGAAGGCGAATAGCAAGAACGGGTGCTATCCGTCAGGCATTGCAGTTCTCCCGCTTTCCCATTTTCAAGAGTCAATACATAAAGGTCAGAACCGAAATAGCGCCAGCGATCCCGGTCCTCCACGCGATTGGAAGTGAAAGCAATACGCGTTCCGTCGGGAGACCACAACGGGTCACCGTCATCCCAATCGCCATCTGTGAGTTGCTCTGGTTCCACTGGCTCCCCGCCTTCAGCGACATTGGCCAGAAAAAGGTGCCTGCGCCGCTCATAGATATAGCCCACGCCATCGAGTCGGTACCAGAGCCGGTCAATTACCCGCGCCTTTGGCAACGGTGTACCTTCTTCAGTCTCTCCGTCGGCTGGACCAACCTCTGCACTAAAAAGCACAGATTTGCTGTCTGGTGACCAGGTGGGTTTGGAGGCGCCATGTTGCATGAAGGTAAGCTGGCGCGCCTCGCCGCCATCAGTTGGGATGAGCCATATCTGTGCTTTGCCTTTGCCCTGCTTCTTCAGATCTTTTTCATCCTTGCCCTGGGATTCCCCTTCACGTTCGGAGACAAAGGCCAACCAGCGTCCATCTGGCGACCAGCTTGGACTGGATGTATTGCTTGCTCCCATAGTGAAGCGCCTGGCCTCTCCACCATCAGTGGCTACCATCCAGATCGAGGAACGATATACATGCTTCTTATCATCAATCGTCGTAACGACAAAAGCTATACGCTGACCGTCGGGAGAGACACAGGGCTGGGAGAGGAACTTGATCTTGTAGAGGTCATCAATGGTGATCGATCGTGGCATGTGCTATGTACTCCAATTTCTATTACTTTGCTTTTTCAGGGTGTATGAAATACTTGTAGGCGATCGATCGTAGG
>JBGQJX010000180.1:0-8247 GCA_041499255.1 Ktedonobacteraceae bacterium
CCTCCCACTACTCCCACTTCACGCAAAACCTGCTCCCCACGTTCACAACACGCTTGAGCTTGTTCACTATTACCTATGTCATACCACGTCAAAGCAATTTCACGCCAAAGAAGAGCGTCGATCTGAGCTTCATAGTGATACTCTTCGTCTGTGGCATAGGTGCGCTGGTAACTTCTGACTTCCAGAACACGCTCGTAAAGGTGGCGCGCTTCTTCATATTTCCCTTGCACTCTGGTACATTCGCCTAATCTTTCCAGGAAATAGGCTAATTGTATTCGTTCGTCCGAGCTGGCGTTGTCAAGTAATGGCCCTACGTGTTCATCCAGCTGGCTGATGGCTACGCGGTAGAAGCCTTCAGCTTCGGGATAAGCGGAGAGGTTATAGGCTCGGTCGCCCGCCAGTCCGGCATAATGAATGACCTGCAGCGGTTCGGCGCCGCCCGCTACGAGGTGGTTGGTGATGACGGCTGCCCCTTCCTCTTCGCGACCCTCGTAAACACGCTGCAGGACTTCGGCGGCACGGCGGTGCAGGCGCGCGCGCCTGGCGGCTGAGAGCTGGTCGTAGAGGTGGCTGACCAGCAGGGGGTGCCAGAAATGGTAGGTGATGCGCGTGCCGGTGCCTTCTTCGGTGAGCACGCCGGCCTGGATGGCCTCTTCGAGCAGGTCAAGAATGGCGTCTTCATTGATAGCTGTCTCCATCTGCTCAATTACGTGGAAGGTGAAGGAACCGCCAAGCACGGCAGCATTGCTGAGCAGCTTTTGACAGGGACTGCTCAGCCTGCTCATGCGTAGTTCGAGCACGGCGGAGATGGTGTCAGGCAGGGTCAATTCGGTGTCAGACATTCCATTGGGGTTGGGCTGGTTGGATGCGCTCATCTGCGTTCCAGGTGAGCTCTCGACGGTGCGGGCCAGTTCTTCGGCGAAGAATGGGTTTCCTGCCGCTTTGCTCTGGATATACTGCACCATCGTTCCCGGCAGGTGAGCGACCAGCGAGGCGATCTGCTCATCACTGAGCGGTTGGATGGGAAGGCTCAGGATAACCTGTTCGCGCTGCAGGTCGGTCAGCAGCGGGCGCAAGGGATTGCTGGCGGGAAGCTCGTTATCACGGTATGTTCCTACCATGATGATAGAGTGCCCATGCAGACGGCGCACAAGATACGCAAACAATTCACTACTGCTGGCGTCGGCCCAATGGAAGTCGTCCAGTACGAGCAGCAGCGGCGTGCGCTCGCTAATGGCACTGAGCAGTTTGAGCGTGGCCTCCCACAGGCGCAATTGCTCCTGTTCTGGAGACTGCGGCGATGAGTATACTACCTCGGGGAACAGTTCATTCAGCTCGGGGAGCAAGGTACTCAGGGGTTGATAGACGAGCCGCTGCTTACTAATTTCCTGTCGCTGCCAGAGGCCATGCGCCAAGGCGTTACGTAGCACCTCAGTCCACTGCCGGTATGGTACGCTGCTCTCCTGCGCGTAGACTCTACTCCATGCTACCGCCCAACCGCGCTTGAGAGCCTCCTGGCTTAGCTCTTCGGCCAAACGTGTCTTACCGATGCCCGCCTCGCCTACCAGCAGTAGACACTGCGGGAAGCGCTGGGTAATCACCGGCGTGGAAGAAATTTTCTTGCGGCCAGCATGTGTCCGTGCTCCTTGTTCACCTGCCAGCAACACCTGGTACATAGTCTCAAGTTCCTGGTCGCGCCCAATCAGCGGCGTCTGGTGACTGCGACCAATCTGCACTTTGTAGCCTGGTCTGGACATGGTAGAGCCATCACGCTCAGCCAATGAGGTGACCTCGCCTACTGGCCGGAGTTGAGGGGGCAGTGGCAAAGTAATATGGGTATCTCCCTGCTGTACCGCCTCGTACAGGG
This sequence comes from Ktedonobacteraceae bacterium, assembly GCA_041499255.1. Taxonomy (GTDB): domain Bacteria; phylum Chloroflexota; class Ktedonobacteria; order Ktedonobacterales; family Ktedonobacteraceae; genus UBA11361. The sequence goes on from JBGQJX010000180.1 coordinate 1,868, forward strand.
CACGTGTTTCCGCTTTGGGCGCGACATTGTATTCGCGCTGGAGATCGGTAGTAAAGCGGTGGTAGGCACGCAATGCCTCTCCGCGCCGGTCAAGTCGCGCCAGTGAGATGATGAGCCGCTGCACAGCAGCCTCATTGGCGGGGTCAGCATCGAGCAAACGATCCAACGGCTCAATCGCGATTGCCAGCGCTTCGCGCGCTATGCGCAGGTCAGCCAGTTCCAGCAGCAGCCCCATCCAGTTGCGTTGCAAGGCTTCACGGCGTGTAAGGATCAAATCGGAATAACGTTCTTCAGGCAGGAATTCGCCGACATACAGGGCCGAGGCTTGCTCAAGCAATTGTTCCCTTGCCCCTATATCATCCGTGGCTCGTGCCTGGTTCAGCAAGTGTTCAAATTCGTCCGCATCGACCCAGACCTGCGCCTGGTCGGCCAGTACAAGGCCCTCGCGCTCCATGCGCAAAAGGCGCGAGGAGGCAGGTCGGCTCAGAGTTGGTTCAAGTACCTGGCGCAGGCTATAGACGCTGCGGTCCAGGCGACTTGAGGCTGTCTCAATGTCCGCTTCGGGCCAGAGTACGTCCATCACCTGCTCTCTCCCAAGTTTGCGCGCAGGGCTGCTGAGAAGGCAGGCCAATAGAGCGCGGACCCGCAGGTGTTGCCATGCCGCATCTGAGACAGGCTGCCATTCCTGCCCCTCCCGCAGCGTTATATCGGCTTGACTACGTTCCCCCTCATTTTTTTTGCGTTCCAGTCGGAATTGCCCCAGTGTTCGCACGCGCAGAGCAGCAGGTTCGAGGTTAACTGGAACCGATTCCTGCAATCCCAGCAGGCCAGCAGGAGGATTTTTCCCAATATAGGTGCGGGTGGTGCGCCCATTTTCCGTAGTGTAGGCATACCAGTAGGGGCCGTGCCCCACGCCATCGTTGCATTTACGGCAGCGTGGCTTGCCGCAATAACTGACCTGTTGATGATAGGTTACCTTGCCGTCCTGCTTCATTCCTTGCCCTTAAATCCGCCCTGAAGGATGGTGATCCAAATTAACACGCACACGGCATTATACCGCATACGTCAACAATACAAAAAACGCGAAAAATTATAAGACTGGTATAAGACAATGACAAATTCTTTCTAAGAAAAGACAATTGGTAAGTTTGAGCCATTACCTCCTGGATAGCTCTGCCAGCATAAAAGATGATGATTTATGTAGTTGTTCGTAATTTAATTTAAAAATAAACTATATTTTCAAATTCTAACTGTTCAATCAAATTGGTCAAGAGGAAGATAATGCTGTGCCATGGAGGAAGAGGGGAGGTATCACAAAGCTCTCTATCTTATACTTCCAGAGGTTACTGAAGTTCCTCGTAGTGCAAAGCTTATACAACAAGGAAATTCCGACTATGAGTGAGAGTGAAGTTGCGCGTCTATGCCGTCAGATTGAATTGGAACTGGAAGCAATGCAGCGAGGAATGAATGGTTTTGCTCTGGGGTCAAGCCGCCACAAGTTTATCCACCAACGGATGGGCCGTGTCGGAGCTTGCCAGGATAAGCTGGTGGCTGAGGTGGGAGAGGATAAAGCTGATGAAATAGTCTATGGTATTTATACTCAGACTTTCAGCTAGCTCATGATCCCTCTCTCAAAAATATTTTGTAGAAGGGTATTTCATGCAAAACATCCATCGATTACTGACTTTGGGGTGTGTTCTGATCGGTCTGATGGTGCTGGTGAGTGCTATTTCCGCGTTTCTCTCACCTTCGATTCAAGCTGCCTTGACAGTGCCGACAAGACCTGGCACCACACAAAACGTTCCAGTAGGAACACAACCGGCGATGAATGGCACAAAAACTGTATTTATGCCGTCACCCACGCCTATGCCAACGACTTTATTGGCGCAAGATACCTTCAAGCGCAACGACCAGCCCTTCTGGGGAATGGCCTCGGATGGCCAGACCTGGGGCGCAAATGCTAATAGTTCACCGAGCTTTATTGTTGCTGGTCAGGTGGGTGTGATCGCGAATGGCCCGGGCATCTTTGAGGCGACTTTGGGGCCACGGGCTACCAATGCCGAGATCATTTTCAGTGGTTCCTTGAGTCTTTTTGACAACGGGGCCTCGAACACGGGAGCAGTCCTGCGCCGGATGGATACCAACAACTGGTATAAAGCCTATCTCGATGGTACGCAACTGATCTTGCTCAAGAGGGTGGCCGGCGCCTTGACGCGCTTGAATGCGACACCTTTCCTGGCCCAAAACGGCAAGGAATACACACTGCGCTTCCGCGTAGTGGGGCCGATGATCACGGCTAAAGTGTGGCTGACGGGCCAGCCTGAGCCAGCTACATGGATGGTTATCGCAAACGATACTGCGCTATCTTCGGGCTTCGGAGGTCTGCGTGTAGTCATCCAAAGGGGTGTCATTGCCAGGATACATATGTTTACGGAGATGGCCGTGCAACAATAGGAGGTTTTCAGAGGCAAGGGAGCAAGAGCATGTTAGCTTTGAAGCGATTCAAACTCGCCTATGATATTCACCCATGGTTGAGGTATGTAAGCTGGGGATTACTACTAATTGCCGGCATAGGCATCTTCTGGATCTCGGGTGGTTTCCCTCCACGCGCGTGGATATTGCTGGCAGCGGTGACACCCCAGCTCACACGCCTCTGGCTACTACGCGGACCCGCGATTGTCCTACCTGTCGCATTATTAGTCATTCAGTCAGTAACCTGGATCATTGCCTGGGGCATAGTCATAGCGCTGTGTGTCGCTATCATGCGGCACTGGAGACAGATACGGCACGATATGGAAGAGTTTGAAGCTGATTTGCAAGAGGCGCACGAGAAGATTAGCGAGGCGGAGGAACATTTACCTTGGTCGCCACTATCGTTGCCAATGCGTCAAAAACCACCATTGATACTGTCAAAACAATACGAGCAGGAGCATCAAATGCCTTTCCAGCCCTGGCAGCGACAACTCTCTTTGAGCCTGGAAATTGGAGTTGGCTGGGACGTCGGGACCAGCCGCAAGCATAAACCTAACGAAGATAGTCTTGTCGCCTTACAAGGTACCTGTATTTACAACAGCCAGTTGCTGCCCTTCGGCCTTTTTGTGGTAGCAGACGGGATGGGAGGTTACGCTCACGGACAAGATGCCAGCTACCTGGCAATACAGACTGTGGTACAAACGGTGCTTCCCAATATTGCGGGCAGCGAAGAGATGACCGACGATATCATCGCCGAGGTTCTTGTTGAAGGCGTGGAACAGGCAAACCAGGCGGTGCTGCAACGAAGCAAGGAAGTGAATACCGATATGGGCACCACGATCACAGCTGCGCTGGTCATGGATACAAACGCCTTTGTGGTCAATGTTGGTGATAGTCGAACCTACCTCTATCGCGAATGTGAGGGGCTGACACAGGTCACTCGTGACCATTCACACGTTGCGCGCTTAGTTGCGGCAGGCAAGATAGCGCGGGACGATATTTACACCCACCCGGATCGAAACCAGGTCTATCGCGGTCTTGGATCTGAACAAGATGTGAAGGTAGATTGGTTTACTGTTCCCTTGCAAGGAAATGACAGTCTGCTGCTCTGTTCAGATGGGCTTTGGGAGATGGTGCGAGACCCGGAGATCGAAAGGACATTGAAAGAACAGGGATGCAACCCATCACAGGCAAGCAAAACTCTCGTCCGCGCCGCTTTAAAAGGCGGAGGACTGGATAACATCAGCGTTATTGTAGTACATGTCGCACCCCAAACGGTGTGATGACAGGTTGGGACGCGATAAATCGCGTCCAGGGGGAATCAGAGCATGAACGAGCACACATATGGAACTTCCAACGCAGTAGCCACACGTTTTCCTGCCAGAAAACCAGCAAATAATCAATATCAACAACGCATTGCGCCCATACTACAAACAGTGCAGGAGGCAAGCCAGCAATTGAAGATAGGTAGACCTGATGCAAGTACATCCTTACGTCAGGACCAGGAACTTCATTGCCTGCGCGATAGCAAATACTTGTACAAGCATGAGATAGGGCTTGTACAGCAACTCACAGCCGAGGAGGTAGTTTCGTTGGCTCAACGTATGGAACGCGCACGGTTGGAACAGAAAAAGCCGAAACCTAATCACTGTCTCATCGAAGATGGCGAGAATGCTAAACGCCACTTGATCGAAGCCAACCTGCGCCTTGTCGTCAGCATTGCCAAAAAATACATCGGCCTCGGTATGGATCTCATGGACCTGGTACAGGAAGGGAACATCGGGCTTATTCATGCAGTGGATAAATTCGATTACCATATGGGATACAAGTTCAGCACGTATGCGACGTGGTGGATTCGCCGGGCGATGTCACATGCGCTGGCCAGGCAAGCCCGCACCATCCGTGTGCCCTTATACAAAAAAGAGGAGATGAAACGGCTAGCACAGGTGCGTCTACGTTTACAGCAGGAGCTGGAACGTGATCCCACCGTCGAGGACCTGGCTCAGGAGATGGAAATAAACGTGCAACAAGTGATCGCGCTCCTGGTAGCCAGTGAGGATACCATCAGCCTTGATGCGCCAAATGGCGGCACAGACGAGGAACCTCCCTTCTGCGATACGCTAGAGGACGACAACGCTTATTCACCAGAGGAGGTTGTCATCTCACAGATGCTCGAAACGCATATCCAGGACCTGTTAAAAAGCCTGGCGCCCAACGAACGCAACATTCTGCGTTTGCGCTACGGACTTGACGGCACGCGCGAACACTCCCTCAAAGAGGTTGGCAAAAAACTTGGCGTGACCTATGAAGCCATTCGACAGGTCGAAAACAAAGCTCTGCGCAAGCTCGCTCAACCCAGCCGGACGCAAATGTTACATGACTTTTTAAGTTAGGGACCCGATTTATCGCGTCCAAGGAGCAATAGAGGAGGTGATGTGAAGCCCACAACACTATACTGTAAGCAGTGGATCGCCAGGTGAGCGTATGCTTTCCCGATCATGTCTCATCGAAAGATTAGGAAGGTATAATGAGCGAAACACTAGCGCCAACATGACGGATTGATAACGGCACATCCACCTCTAAAATGTGCCTATATCAACCGTCATGCGGGCATTCTTTTCACGCAATATTCACCCAAGTTGCCGTTTATAAAATAAATAGCATAGTAAAGAGTAAGACGGAAAGGAGCCACAGGTATGAGCAAGCTGGTAATGATCATCGATGATTCGGCAACGGTACGCAAAATCGTAGAGGTAAGTCTCAAGCGCGAAGGCATTCCCTCAATAAGCTACGCCAATGGAATCGAGGCCATACGCGCGCTATCAGAAAGGAAACACGTCGTACCTGACCTGGTCTTTCTCGATATCGCCCTTCCAAGAATGGATGGGTATAAGATTGCGCAATATTTGAAATCGCATCACCAGTATGACAATACCGTAATTGTCATGCTTTCGGGTCACAATGGCATACTGGATCGCCTCAAAGGCCGGCTTTCAGGAGCTCGAGATCACCTGACCAAACCTTTCAGAACAGAGGACATTCTTTCCATCGTATACCAATACCTGGGCATTACATCCCTCCAACAATCCCATCAAATGCACTAAAATAGTCAACTCCTGTAAAGTCTCACAAGGAATATCTACATCTGCGGCTTTTTATACACGTAATACTACTAACATTCACGTTCATTATGTTAAGGAGAAGTCTACTCCCAGACTAGGAACAGAAACGAGAAGAGCAGCAGGAGCAGCAGCATGACACGATGGACATACCTTGAGATTGGCTTCGATCCAGGAACAGCCAATGTTACACACGTAGATGGACGAGAAGTAATTGATCCAAACAGCGCCCCATCAGCCCGGCATATCAGAAACCAGCTTGGCAACGAAGGCTGGGAACTGGTAAGCGCACATGTTTCAACCTGGCTATTCAAACGTGAGATTATGATCCCTCAACAATGGGAATACTGCTGCTTGACAGAAGATCATTCTGGTGGCATACGCAGAGGAGAATGGATTCTCGTCTACTACCAGGCGGACGGCAATCACGTGGAACATATACATAGAAGATTGGGAACGGCTATGGCACAGCTCGGGAAAAATGGCTGGCAGATGATCGGCATTGCTGATCCCGGCAGTGTTGGAGGATATGACAATACCACGCTGTACTTCGCAAGACCCCTGGCGCTCCTGCCTGCTCCAACCACGGATATTACTGAGCAGAGGTTGGTAGGGAAGGAAATTGAACGGCCCTGAAATTCATCAAAAGAACTGGCTGTTCGCGGCAAAACCGCGAACAGCCAGTTCTACATTTCATTTCCTACTAAGTCCAGCGTACCATGTTTCGCTATGCAGATCTTGTCGGCATTTCAGCAGGCATAAGCCTCAATATACACCCTGTCTCCAGGA
>JBGQJX010000181.1:0-8241 GCA_041499255.1 Ktedonobacteraceae bacterium
CCGCTCAACAAGCGAAAAAGTAAAACCCCCATCGCATACACATCGCTAGTTGGACGTATCATCCCCAATGCCTGCTCTGGAGCAACGTAGGCAGCATTTCCCTCATTGATATGCGCGACTAACGGATCACCCTCCTGGTATGCGCGCCTCATACCAAAATGAGTGAGCAAGGGAAGTACTACATTATCTTGATTACACATCAAGACGCTTGAGGGCTGGATATTCCCATGCACGATACCCTGTTCGTGAGCATACTGCAATGCAACACATAATTGAGTAGCAAAGTTGAGTACGAACCGCACTGGCAAATATTGTTCCTGTTGACGCTTCAGGTATTGTTCTAATGTCTCTGCCTCAGTTAGAACGGTCGCGCAGTAGAGTAGATCATCTCCCGCGCCAAATTCGAGAAGAGGCTGTATATGTTCATGCCTGCAACGCCATACTTTTTCCACCTCTTCAGCAAAATGTTCACGAAAAGACGTCGGGTCTGGAAACTGCGGTCTGAATAAGCGTAATATGACATCATAGCCACCTTTAGTCGTAGGACGCGCACAATACGTCTCCGCCATTCCTTCGCGTGCCAGACATTCCAGCAAGAAATAATCCCCAACCAGGACACCTGCAAGTTCTGACATTGCTTCCCTCTCAATAAATACAGCACCTTGCAGAATCACGTCAAACGCTGCGAATGCAAGGTCGGTCTTTTCATACTGAAGCCGCTGTGATAGTTTACTTCACTACTTACAACACCACTGTGAGCGCCCAGCACGATACCATGGTCCGGCGCGGAAAGCGCGCCTGGCTTACCTCCTGGAAAGTAGAACGACGAGAGCAACGCCCCTAATAGCCCCAGTAAGAGCAGGATTACGACAATTATCGGTAATAATTTTCGCAGGTATACAACCAGTCGACCTGGCGTATTTTCCTCATCATGCGCTAATTCCTTCTGTACGGCAGAGGAGACTGATGGAGGAGGTAGCGCTTCTTGCGCATTCACCACCGGCTTATTGCGCAAGTAAGCATCAGCAGTCAACGGTATAGAGTTTACCTTGACATTTGTAACAGGCGACCACTCTACCGGGTCGGGATCTACTGTCCAGAATTGAGGTTTTCCTGAATAAGGTTGCTCTACCAGCATATTTTTCTTACGAATCTCAGTCTTATCTGTATCTCCGCCATTCGTGGCAATAGAGGTCGGCGGCAATACTTCCTGCAACATCTGAGAAGATGATGAGAAAGACGAAAAGGCTAGGTGAGCTGGAACGGGGGTCTCAGGATAAACGGCCGGCGTCGCTGCGCCAGGATAGGGCGCTGGTGTCCATGGATGATTCAGAGAAACAGAGGGTTGAGAAACTATTTGCGGTGAGGTGGGGCTTACCGCAGCTTTTGCCACAGGCGAGGCAACCGGTGCTACAGTCACAGCAGCCAGATAAGCATGGCTCAATTCTTCAGCAGAGGCAAAGCGATCATCAGAGCGCTTCTGCATTGCCATCTGTATAACACCTTCCACAGCATCAGAAATACTCGGTACGATCAAGCGTGCTGAAGGCATCTGCTGGCGCACATGCTTTAACAAGACCTCAACAGGCGTCTGTCCTGTATATGGGGGCTGACCAGTCAGTATGCGAAAGAGCAGAACTCCCAGGGCATAAATGTCGCTTGAGCGCCGCAATACCCCCAACGACTGCTCAGGTGCTGTATATTCCGCGGAGCCCCAACCCACCCGGGTGAGAGATTGCTGGCTATCATCATATCCACGGGCAATTCCAAAATCGGCGAGTAGCATTCGCCCATCAGCCGCTACAAAGATATTGCTTGGTTTGATGTTGCCATGTATCACATCGTGATCATGCGCATATTGCACCGCGCTGCATACCTGCTGTATGATTGGCAAAGCCTGCATAGCGGGAAATTTCCCCCCAACACGCCTCAGCAGATCTTCCAGCGTTCCAGGCGCTACAAATGGCGTGACGGCATAGAGCAATCCTTCGCCTTCTCCAAACTCAAGAAACGGCAAAATGTTTGGATGATCGAACTGACCGACTTTCTCCGCCTCACTCATAAAATAATCACGGAAAGAATCACGTTGCGCATAGCCCGGACGATAGACTTTGACCGCTACCTCATAGTTACCTTCACCGTTCTGGCGTGCGCGGTAAACATCCGCCACGCCTCCCTTACTGATACACTGCAACAAGAGATAATCACTCAGCAAGATGCCTTCTAGATCAGACATTCTACACCCCGTTTACGCTTCAACCCTGGCCTCCACAGATTCTGGCACCCACCACATGATGCAAATGTGCGGCTACTTTTATAGACCTCTACACACCACATATCTCGCGGCTGCCACGCCAGGGCACGACATCCCAATAAGGGCAATACAAGGAACTAAACGAGACGTAAAGACTTTTTCGGAGAAGGAAGAGGAAGGGTGCTGTAAAGTACTACCTCAGCAAACAAGAGAGCTTTTGCCCTTTTATTTCGAAGAACAGGCACACATCAAATCTTCAATCCCAGGATTAGCAGAATTGTGAGAACATGGAGCGATTGATCGCCCCAGATCGGGCCAATCACCTTATAGCGGGACTTTAGAGGATCAACCACAAAGTGCGTACCAAACAATACAGCGGCGGCAAGAATGGACGGATGTGCAAAAAGCACAAATACAGCCGTATAAGTGGCGCAATGATAAAAGTTTACTTCCCAACTTTTCCCCTTCTCAACACTCATCCAGGTACTTTGAAAAGCAAAATCACCAACAAAATGGCAAGCCAACCAGATAAGCAGGGTGGCTATAGGGATATCAAACAGCATTAGCTTATTCCCTTGCTAAAGTACACTAAACATCATAAGTATAGTTCAGCAGGAAATGAGCAACAATGAAGTATATCCCTATGAAAGTGTGAAGCAAAACACACTTTGAATGTTCCTGAAAGAGCTAAATCAGCCAGGTAAGTTCACAAACCCTGCATTCGACGACTGGCCAGCGTCACCTGTCTCATTGACACGCTTTTGCTGTAAGCGTCCTCTCCAGGATGTCCCCGTTAGCACGCGCAACAACAACAGAGCAAAGATAAGTATTAAGAACAAGAAGGAAAAATCTTGACCCAGAAAAACGCTATCTACCATTCCCTGCGTCATTGCAGCTAGCATCGCTGCCCCAATGCCAATCGTGAGCGGTCGCAGAAGAGGGTTATTTTCATTCTCAGAAGCACGAAGGCTGGAAAGAATACGTGAGAAGAGCAAGAAGAAGAGGGCGAGCATGGCAAAGAACGCCAGCAGACCAAAAATACCGGTGTTTACCCATATATTCAGAATGTCATTGTGCGGCTGTGCTAAATACGGCTCGTCAGCCATACCCGTGCTAAGATGAGTCACAGGATCACTCAGTATCCAGTAATGGAACGGCTGAATCGAAGTAGGGATTTGGCATAACGAATTTGAGCTATAGTAACAAAGCCAGTTATCCATGCCCACTCCAAACCAGGGATGATCGCGAATCATGCGCAGGGCGCTCTCCCACAGGTACAGTCGTTTCATTACCGTGCTTACACCATGCACATTTACATGATGTTCAAAGATGAGCCTGGTGATCTGTGTATGAAAGACGAGCGCGGCGCCTCCTAATGCCAGGAGCAAGATAGCCGAGCTTACCAGCAACACCTTACGGCTACGAATCGAAAGCGCAAGAATGAACAATGTCGCTACAGCGATAGCCAGCCAGCCTCCAGCAGATTGACTCAAGTAGAGCGCAATCAGCAGCAGTATACAAAGCGCAATAGCACCGACTCGTAGCCATAGAGACCAGGAGCGAGATAATCCTTGTCGCACCCCCACTATTGCCAGCGCCAGGCCAACAGGCAAGATATAGTCCAATACAGCTCCGACGTCGTTTGCGCCGCTAAAGACTGAGCTAATGCGCCGCACACCATCGGGTCCCGGCTGAAGATTGTTGGCAAACGCGAAATACTGGATCAATCCAAGGCACGCCACAACCAGGCCCGTCGCCAGCAAAGCCGCTATCAAGCGGAACAAATCCTGGCGCGTCCGCAAACATGCCAGGGCAAGTAATAAATAAAGCAGTGGGTCAAAAATCTCTTCTCGGAAGGCGCGCAGAGCAACATGGCGGTTATATGCCAGCACCACAGATATTCCCGCTGCCGCAAAATAAATGAGAGCAGGAATGATAAACGGCCCTAAGCGGTCACGTAGTTCGCGCCTTGACAGCCAGTAGCGCCACTCCTTCTGGTAAATTAATAGTTGGAGACAGGCAACTCCAAGACATACCCACAACGTGATCTCAGCCAGGCTAAAAGAGTAGTGGCTAAAGACCGTCTTTTGCAACAGGTAATAGGGTAAAGTTAAGGGGAGTAGTGCCACCGCAAATGCTAAGCGATACCAGCACAGCGCTACAAAGATCAACAAAAAAGGCAGGGAGAAGATTGGGTTCAGTTGGAAGAAATAGCCTGTGCCAAGGTGCGCATTACCGACAAGATAATAGAGCAGCATCGATAGAATTAGTGAAGCCTCAATAACGCGATCACGCCAGAATGGTGTCAGCCTCCTTACAAATCGAGAATTTGCCGCTGGCGGGCTGCCAGACGCAAGTGAAGCGCCCATATGAGAATCTTCTGTATTCTCTATTACCTCTCTATCCTGACTGACATCATCAGGTAATTGTCGTAAGATTTTCTGGTCACTCATGGTATTCTACTTCGCTATTCTGTAAGACGACATATAAAAAAATATACTATCGGTTACGTAAAAACACGCAAAAAAATCACCTGTGATTATAGCAAAATGCAACCTGCCCGTCTAGGCTCTGCTTGCAGCCTTCGTGGATGGCAAGGACCTTTGAACTAGCAATTTTCCCGCAAATACGAAACCTGGCGGGTTAGATTTGTCTGTAAATCTAACCCGCCAGGTTTCACCGTGATCGTAAATGTCTTCCGTTTTGATTTATCGGATCAATTCACTCACAAACTGGTGAAAGACATGCAAATGATGGTCGATATCAGCCTGCGTGTGCTGAATTGAGATCGTCCACTGATCATCAAATCCCGGCGGGAAGAGGATGCCGCGATTTGCCAGGAAGAGCCAATACGCAAAGGAGAGACGCATATCTATATCCCACCATGCACGATAGTTGCGCGCGCGTTCGTAACGGAACATAGCACAACCTTTTGCGCCAATCTGGGCTACATGCATGGGCATATCAAATTCCTCGATAATGCCCACATATCCTTCTCCTAACTGCTTCGAAAGACCAATTGCATGAGCATGAGCCTCAGGCGTAAAAATCTGCGTTAATGTGACCAGGCCAGCGCGCATCGACATGGGATTACCGTTGAATGTCCCTAAATGCAAAACCTCTTCGTGGTTAATGCGCCGCATGATCTCTTCACGACCACCAAAAGCGCCAATAGGCATTCCACCACCGATTGACTTGGCAAGGCAGATGAGATCTGGATCTACGGGATATAGTTCTGTAACTCCCCCAGGAGCGACCGTAACTCCCGTTTTTACTTCGTCGAATATGAGTAGCACCCCGTGGCGGCGCGTTATATCCCGCACACTTTGGAGATAGCCCTCGTCAGGCAGCACGATCCCAACATTCATCAATACAGCTTCAGTAATTACCGCCGCTACCTCCCCTTCATGTTCTGTCAGAATACGTTCCAGAGCCTCGGCATCATTGTAGGGTGCAATAATTGTATTGCCCTTGACATTAGTTGGTATACCTTTCGAGGCTGGAACACTATGCGGTCGATCAGCCGGGCCGGCTGCCTCAATGGAGGGTTTAGTGCTTATCAAAACACTATCATGATGCCCATGGTAAGAACCCTCGATCTTCACTATCTTATCGCGGCCAACATGTGCACGCGCTAAACGCAGCGCATCCATTGTCGCTTCTGTACCAGAGTTACAGAAGCGCACTTGTTCAATCGGCGCGAAACGTCGTACCATTTCTTCTGCCAGATAAACAGTATCCGGGCAAGGCAGTGAATAGAGGCTTCCCTTACCAAGCTGGTCGCGCAAAGCTTCCACCAACAGAGGGTGCGAATGACCAACAAGCAGGCTTCCAAAACCAAGATGGAAGTCAGCATATTCGTTGCCATCATAGTCCCAGATGTGACTACCTTCAGCACGACTGATGAAAAGGGGATAAGGCGGTACAGCCTGAAAAGAACTGGAGACGCCCATGGGCATCGACGACTTCGCGCGTTCGTGAATCTCCTTAGAACGAGGAGTACGCTTCCTGAACTCCGCTTCCTCACGGTCGACGATCTTTTCTATGATCTCGGGGTTAATTGCAATCGGTTCCCGAAGCATAAAAGCTCCTTTCCTACTGGAAGAGGTGATTTTGAATAAAGTTTCTAAAATGCGTTGCGGTACAATGTCAGCTATTTATACTATTGTAACCTACAACCGATGAAATTAGCAATTTATTTCGCAGTAAAAGTTGCGAATTTCTCAAGTATATGGTTTTTTTACTGCGAAATTCGTAATTATGCCAGCAAGTGAGCGTGGGAATCAACCTATGAGTCTTATTTGAGCGATATGTTGAGGAAAAGATAGGTTTGTGGATAAAAGAGAAATGAGAGTGAAATATTACAGGGTTACCCAAATTTTCGCCACTGCTGATTTACTAATACACACTTCACGTTCACCGACTTGCACAACAAAGCTCTCATCCTGCTCATTTCCACTTCCACCATCCTGTGCAAGAACGCGTAATTGCGTTTCAGGTGTCAGGCCCTTCTCGTGCAAGTAGAGAATGAGGGCTTCTTCGTCTTCGACGACTTCAGAAATACAAAGAACAGTGACCACGTCACCAGGCAGGACCGTGGATAGCCGTACTGCGCCATGGTCTTTGAGATAGCTGCGAGCATTCACTACTCCAGGTATAGGGTTGCCATGAGGACAGGTAGTTGGATTGTTTAAGGCAGTGATCACACGAGCCTCTACTGCACCAGAAATGAAATGCTCCAGACGACAGGCCTCCTCGTGCACCTGGTGCCACTGCATTCCGAGCATATCGACAAGGAAACGCTCTGTTAACCTATGCCGGCGTAATACCGCTTCGGCAGCTTGATTGCCCGATTCAGTGAGCGTCACTTGACGCTTGTTATCCATCTCAATATAGCCATCGCGTACAAGACGCTTAAGCATTTCTGTAACTGTTGGAGGTGCAACGCGAAACTTCTCCGCAAGACGCGCGCCAATCACAACTTCGTCTTCCATGTTCATATTATAAACAGTCTCCAGATACTCTTCGACTGTCGCGCTCAGAGGCTCTTCTGATTTCATCTCTGTTCCCAATCTGGTACACAGTAATCCAACTGTAACACTCAGATTTTATCACCTATCCCCCTCCCGTCAAGTAGTACAGCAATGACATAAAATAACGCTCCACCAAATAATGACGGTGGAGCGTTATTTATGTTTCTCTTTACCCTGTATTATCTACTTTCCTCTAACACTTGTACGTACTTTATCGTTGCTTCGCCGGTAAGAACCAATATCCCCTCCTGATTTGTACAATCAGTACGCAACGTGATAATATGCTTTTCTTCCCTCAGGGAGATTACCTCAACAGTAATGGTAATAGTATCCCCAATACGCACAGGCGCGAGGAATTTTAACGTCTGACCAAGGTAGATGCTTCCATGCCCAGGAAGATCGTTGCCCAGCACTGCTGAGATCATTGAAGCGACCATAATTCCATGTGCAACACGACCCCCAAAAGGCGTGAGGGCGGCGTATTCTTCGTCAATATGGAGGGGGTTTTTGTCAGTGCTGACGTGGGCAAAGAGGTCGATATCCTCTGCAGTGATTAGGTGTGAACGTGATGCTTTTGTTCCAATAGCTGGAAGCGGGGCTAAGACTTTCGCGTGTGCGTGTTTGCTCATACTTTTCGTTCCTTGAAGCTGATTCACTCACCGTATTCTTCTTAACACAGGGATCAACATTCTTGCTGTATTTACTCTTACTGGCATGTGGAACTTCTCTTCTCGATATCTACCATTTCACCCCGACCATTTTGAAAAATTCGCATCTATATGCCAGAAGAATGAATATCAAACAGCATCTATATGCATAATACATCTATATATGCTACTTGTCAAGAGGATGTTTGGTTTGGTTCTATAGCTTGGGGGTAAATGCAATGCATAAATCGAAAAGAGCGAAAGATCTATGGTCTGCGGCCATAAAGCCCTCGCTCTTCTACTTTGA
>JBGQJX010000182.1:0-8181 GCA_041499255.1 Ktedonobacteraceae bacterium
AAGTATTTTTGGAAAGGGGCCTGCCCGTGATTCACCAAGTTCTTGTTCCAACTGATGGCTCAGAAAATGCTGAACGTGCCGTGCGTTTCAGCGCTCAAGTGGCAGACCGCCGCCAACAGGCGGAGGTGACAGTTGTCTTTGTGCACCTGCTGGTATCGCCACCGTCAAGTGTTGGGGTGCTAACGCCTGCTCCGGAACAACATCTCCATGACCTCAGTGACGAGGAACGAGCGCGTGCCCAAGAAATAGTTGATGGTGCGGTAGAAGAAGTACGCGGCCTCGTTACTTCGCCAGATGTCACCGTCACCGGGCGCGTCGTTATCGATAGCCAAATTGATGAGGGCATATTGCGAGTCGCCGAGGAGACTAATGCCGACATCATCGTTGTTGGGACTCGCGGCCTAAGCCCGCTCAGGGGAGCCATTATGGGGAGCGTCAGCCATTCTCTGATCGAGAAAGCCCGCTGCCCGGTATTGGTCGTCAAGTAGCCCGGGCCACTACATACATTCACTGATCTTTAAGAAATTCTCAAATATGATGCGCGAATGTTCAAGAAAGAGCTGGTAGTGCGTCAGCCGATCGCGCTTGACCTGCTCGAGGACTGCTGGCTCTAACGCCTGGCTCATATTAAGCATGAGATCTTCTTCCCCAAACCAGATGTCGAACATTTCTGGGGTTACTTCAATATGGTATTGCAGGCCGTAAGCTCGATGTCCCACGCGAAATGCCTCATTAGCAGTGTTCTCGCTGCTCGCAAGTTTGATAGCTCCACTGGGTAAAGCAAAGGTATCTTCATGCCAATGAATGACCTGTTGATGGCCCGGTAGACCCTGGAAGAGAGGGTCTTTATCCCCTTCGCTTGTTAGTTTTACAGTAAAGAAACCTACTTCGGTCATATGATGGCGAGTGACGGGAGCATTCAGAGCGCTTGCCAGCAATTGGCCCCCAAGACAAATCCCGAGATAGGGAATATCCTGTTCGACGACTGCGCGTAAAAATGCTTTCTCCCGTAACAAGTATGGATATTTGTCGTGGGCATTGGCATTCTGTGGGCCACCTAAGGCGATAATTGCGCCGTACCCGGCAGGATCAGGAAATGGATCTGCATCAGCCTTGACGATGTCACAGGGAATATGATGATCTTGCATGATCTTACCCAGGTAGCCTGGCGGATCATCCCAGTAATTTTGCAGCGCCAGCACGCGTTTCATCTTTTTTCCCTCTCCTGGTTACGAACTACGGTTGTTGGCCGGTGCAAGTTATCTCTACGCTCCAACTTTGTTGCGCTTCAAGCAGGAGAGGCCAGAGCAATGTAAGGCAGCTACCCTGGTGGTTGCGCTCAAAGCCTGCTTCCGAACCAGTGACCGTCTCAATAGAGAAACGCCAGAGGGTTGTCGCTTTGCTCAGGGAGAACCCGACGTCCTGCACAATCCAGTTATTCCCGATATGGAAATCCTGTACCTGCAAGACCTCTCCTGAGCCATCAAAATGGTTGTCGTCAAGGTTGTGCCCATCAACATGATAATAGGCTTGATCGTTGGTGCCGCCACCTAACAAATGAATATTCCATTCGCTGGCAAAACGTGTTTGCAGCCGTGACCGTCCTTTATTGTGAATGGTGTAGCGCACGATCAACCGTTCTTCGCCAAAAGGCACGAAGAGCGTCTTCTCAAGTTGGACAGGGAAGGGTCCCAGGGCACCCGGACGTTTTACCTGGCCAGCGCGCGTCATCGTAACGGTGATACCATTGGCATCCTGCTGGACGTCCGTCGCGTAGGGAAGTTCAACAAAGGTTCCCTGTTCTTCGTATCGACCCTGCGCGAAATGCTCCAACGTAACAGCGGGAGCGAAAAAATGATCGACCAGGCTGTTGCGGCGGTAGCGATCAATGACGAGGCGCCTGTCGAGGTCTGGCTCTTTCGTTCGGACAGTGCTATGAGGTGAGATAGGTTCAGCGCTGTCGCGGGTATTTTGATGCTTTATGGCCGCTTCATGCTGGCGACGTTCCTGCTCAAATTGGCGCAGCGTCTCATGATAACTTTCCTGGTGACGTGTCATGACAGAGAGCAAGTTATGCATACTTCTTCGCATATCCCATTCAAAAAGCGAGCCGCCACGCTGGAGATCGATATAGAGATTTTGCAGGTTCCCCTCAATAAGCAGTTCATCCTGGCTATCACGATCAAAGTCGGTGTACTCGTAGTGTTGCCAAAGGCCAGGGCCGTGGAGCGCGCGATCGGCAGCGTTTTCTGCTTTGATGAGGTGGTGGTAGATTGCGGAACGCACATGCCCCATATAAATACCTCCAAAGAGGCCATGCCAGTAGGTATCGTTGGCCTGAGCTTTCCACAACTGTACCAGACCTGTTTCAGGGCTCGCCCCCGCATCATACACTTTATGATGGATGCGCAACATTTTCTTGTGTTGATTGTTTATCTCATGATAGCGTACCAGGAAGTTGCGCCAGAAGCCTCCACGCATAAATTGCAGAATATCGTCGCGTTTTTCATCTTCTAACTGGTGCAAGAGTTTGCCAAAGACATATGACTTTTGCGGTGGAAGGGCCCACTCTGTCATTTCAATATAAGAAGATGTTGGGATGTAGATACGCCCCAGGGCGGGAAAATTACGCGCGTATTCACCTAGAGGCATTGTGTGTAGCCAGTCGGTGTTTTGCTCAAGCGCGGTGAAAAACTCTTCGATCCATCCTGAGCGACCGTCTGATCCCCAACAATAGGGGCCGGTCTCTGGCCAGCTACCAAATTTCTCGCCGTCGTCACCCATTACCACAATGCGTCTTCCATCGGAAGTTGCCAGGGAACGCATATTCTCGATGGTCTCGTTGACGGGTCGCCAGGGGATCGTATAGCGTAACGATTTACTGGTAGCAAAGATTTTTAAGATGCTGCTCTGATCCTCTGTGGCGTAGTAGCCGTAGAGATCGTGATCTTCTAGACCGACATTCTTAAAATGGACGTCGTCAAGAATTGTCCACTCCATGCCCGCTTCTTTGAGAAAATGTGGTAGATTAGGTTCCCATACTCGTTCAGCTATCCACATGCCGCTAGCATTTGTGCCAAAATCGTGTTGAATACGTTCTGTTAGACGGCGAATCTGGGCCACTTTATCTCTATCAGGAATAGAAGGAAGGATGGGTTCATAGTAGCCACCACTTGCTAACTCAACCTGTCCTCGCTGGACCAGCAGTGAAATACGTTCCAGGAAAGCTGGTTGTGCTTCTTCCATCCAATCAAGGAGTGAACCTGTATAGTGCAGCGTAACACGGACTTTGGGATGTCGTTCTAGCGCCTTGATCATGGGTAAATAGGATTCTTCGTAGACTTGCTGGAAGACCCATGGGAAGTTACCAACTGGTTGGTGATTATGCAGCGCTAGACCGAGGTAGATGCTATTGGTTTGCCAAGTTGTCATAGTAATCACCTAAAATGAAGTAGGGGTGAAGCGGTATTGGACGTACCCAACGCTTCCTTACCCATTTTCTTTCACTATATCGTATAGACTGTCGTGGGTCAAGCGTGGAGCGAACTCGATGTTATACTTCATCCGTTCTTGTGTGCAGCTTTTTCATGCCTCAGAAACTATCTCCTGGTTTACAGCTATTGATATACTTACAACATAACATTATTAGATTACGTAATTGTTGGAGAGCAGGGAAAGGATGGCAATTATCAAGTTATTACTTGTTGATGACCATGGACCGCTACGGAATGCACTGCGTGAGGGTCTACAAGCAACGGGTGCTGTACAGGTAGTCGGTGAGGCCGCCAGTGGCCGTGAGGCGGTGGCGCAGGCGCTGGAACTCGACATAGATGTCATCTTAATGGATGTGCAATTGCACGATGAAAAGGCAGGCCGCAACGCCTTGAGCGGGGTGGGGGCTGCAGTGGCTATTCGGCGCGAGCGCCCTCGTTTACCTGTCGTTTTTTATTCTATCCAGGATGATAATGAGTACTATCGGGAGTTTCGTGCCTCTGGTATACTGACACACTATGCCTATGTACGAAAGAGCAATTATTTGCTGCCCAGTATGCTGGTTCCGCTGTTGCGTGATGCCATCAATGGACGTAGCCTGGTTGACCCTGAAATAGAAGATAGAGTGCAGGAGGTGCGTGATCTTGATGAGCAATCTCCGCGCGCTCTGCTAGAGCCGAACGAACTGCGCGTGGTGGAACTGCTGGCTCAGGGTATGACAAATGAGCAGATTGCGGTTCGCCTCAACCTGCACGACAAACGTGCAGTCAGCCGAACGAACGGCCGTATCTATGCCTCCTGGGGTTTGAGCGAGACCGCGGTAGACGACAAAGTTGCGCGGGCAAGGGCTACACTGATCTATACATTGAATCGTATGATAATCTGGGATGAAAATGGAGCAGCCCTGGTGCAGGATCGCAGGGGGGAATGGGTACCGCTCTACAAAGAAGGATAGCATGTCACTTGTAACCCTTTTTGAACCTACACACCTATTTCAAACGATAACGCTGGCGCTTTCCATTTTTAACCTGGTGACATTTCTCTGGTTGGCAATGACAGTCTGGCTGAATGGGGACCGACGGACGTGGATCGCTCGCCTGGGTGTTGTGGGACTGGCTTTCTCTGCATTTTTCTTCTTTCTGCAAGCGCTCCTTATCAACAAACCACTTGTTCAGACTTCAGACTTCGTTTCACAAGACTTTTTGTGGCGCTTACTCTGGTTGCCTGCACTATGCGTACCGTATATCTGGTTTGCTATCGGCCTTCATTATGCAGCCCTCATCAATGAAAATTGGCGGAAACGACGACCGCTGCTCCTGGCGTGCAGTGGGATACTCGGTTGCTTCCTACTGTTGATGCTCATCCTTCATCAATCGACGTTTACCTTTGTGGGAACTATACGCTTATTAACCTATAGCAACCTGTTTGATGATACGAACGCCGGATTGTTTTCTCCAACTGTGCTCTTGCCGGTGCTTTTTCTGTTCTACGTCACTTTCTGTGCTATTGGACCCTGGTTTACACTGGGCCGCATCAATCGCGTAATGCGTGCTTTGTGGAGTTATAAGGGGCGTGAAGCGGCGCAAAAAGGATATAGGCCTGAAGACAAGACTGGAGGTAGGAAGATGCCGGGTATGCGCCAGGCGCTCTCTGCTGCTTTTTGGGATGATCCAACCGATGTAGAACTCCTGCAGGAGCCGATTCTTTCCTGGCATCTCGCGCGTCCCGGATTATTCCTGGCTGCAATATTGATGGTTGGCCTCACTACCATTCTAGGAATCGTAGGTATCTGGTCTATAGTCGATTGGTTTGAAATTCAACGCCATGGGACGCCATCGTTAGCTCTTTTGCCGACTCTGAACGCCATCCCTTTGCATTTGCTCGTTCTCGATACGCTCGCCACCGGTGTCGTGGCCTTCATTATTCTGCTCGTTGGGTATTCTGTTGTGCGACATGGCATTCTCATCGAACGACCATTAGCAAGACGAGGCTTCTTCAATCAGTGGCGGGGTATTGTAATCGTAGCGACGGCTGTGGCTATTTTCATCGCGCTGCTCGTAGATTTTACGGGCAGTGATCTTGGTAGCCTCTTGCTGATCACCTCTCTTGCTACCGGCGTCTACGCCTTATTTACCTGGATCAGTTATACTGCTCATGATCGTTATATTGCGCTTCTTGGGCCCTTTATCCGTAGTACAAATTTACGCCACTGGCTGCATACTGATCTACAAAGGACTGAGCAGGGGCTGGAAGATCTCTTTTTTCACCTGTGTCAGGATGTGTTAGCGGTCAAATGTGCGCGTATGACCGTAATGGCCGGTTCGGTAAGGCGAGTTTTTAGTTATCGTTGGCCACCTGGAGCGAAGGAACAATTTATGTACTCTGCTCCAACATTTATCCCCAGGAATGATTATGACAAAGCTATAGGTGTAGGTAATCGCGCACCGGCGCGAATGCGTATAACTATAGATGAACAACCAATGATCTGCTGGGTACTGCCCATATATGATGAGCTTGGCCTGGTGGCAATGCTCTACCTTGGCCCGCGCCAGGATGGAGGAGCCTTTACCGATGAAGATATGGACCTCGCACATGCCTGCGGCCAGCGTATCCTTGATACACTAGGCGACCATGAAGCGATGCAAGCAGTTGCCGCATTGCTGCGTCGCCGCATTGTCGATGTGAAGTTACTCGGGGCCCAGCAACGCCGTATACTTCACGATGATATCCTACCGGAAATGCATCTCGCTTTGTTGCGACTGGAAACGCTCAGATCGTTTTTGGATATTGAGAAGGGAAGTCCTCAGAGCAGTGAGAGTCCCCCGGTTTCTCCAGAAGACGTGCTCAATGAAGTCACTGGTTTGATTAGTGATGCGCACCGTCGCCTGGCATCGATGATGCGTACAACTGTAACGAGCGCACCGCATCGGTTAGAGCGCGAAGGCATGATGAATGCCATTCACACCATGCTTGATCAAGACTTTCAGCAAGCATTTGATGAAGTTGAGTGGTGTGTCTCTGAAGAGACCGCAAACTGCATCGATGAAGTGACGCCGCCTGCTATTGCTGAACTCATCTTTGCTGCTGTACAGGAGGCTTTGCGCAATGCCGCACGTCACGCACGCGGTTCAGATGTGCATCGTCGTTTACTCCTGACGCTGAAAGCCTCGTGTGATCGTCTAGAGCCACACGTGGAAGTGATTGTGGCAGATGATGGAGTTGGTATACTCTCCGCGAGCAACTCTACGACAGGCACAGGAGGAGGGTTGCTTACGCACAGCGCACTGCTTGCCATTGCAGGAGGAAGCCTGACCGTAAAAAGTGTTCCTGGTGAGGGGGTGACTGTTCGTATCCTCCTGCCCGCTGAGTCGCTTCTCTAAGGGTCATAGTAGTACACATTGTGTATCGTGTGTTTGCTCACCTTCTCTTTCATGCCTGAGCGCACTGGTTTCTGTTTCACCTATCACATATACTTATTACGTGGTTCTCAAAAGGACAGTTACCTGGTTAGTGAACATACGCGTCATAGTTAATGGAAATATAAAAGACATGGTAGGGAACAGCTAAAAAAGCAAATAAGGAGTATTTTTATGATATTAATAACTGGTGCGACGGGCTATATTGGACGACATCTTGTATCTCGACTGGTAGCGCAGGGAGAGCGTCCTCGTTGCCTGGTGCGAGATATAAAGCGCGCCGCTGCAATCTTGCCTGCCGATCAAGTCGAATTGGCGCAAGGGGATACCATTAACCCAGCTTCACTGAAAGTGGCCGTGCATGGTATTGATACCATTGTCCATGCTGCTTTTATTACTGCTGACCAAAAAGAATCAGCAGGTAATCACTATGAAGATACCAATGTGCGTGGCACCGCGAACTTGATTCAAGCGGCCAAGGATGCGGGCGTCAAGCGTATTATTGAGATTAGTGGATTGGGTACTAAGCAGGATAAGCCGGGTAGCTATATGCAAGGTCGCTATCTCTCGGAAAAAATGCTGAAGGAGAGCGGTTTAGCCTGGACGATCATCCAGCCATCGGTACTTTTTGGGAAGGATGCCCCTTTCATCAAAGGTCTGACAGATCTTATCCGTACCGCTCCTGTTGTGCCGCTGATTGGTGGTGGCAAGACCATGTTTCAACCGATCTATGTTGAAGATGTTGTGACGGTAATTATCAAGGTGCTGGAAGATGGGGAACGGACAGATGGGAAAACGTATACTATTGGTGGTCCTGCGTATTACTCATTTAGCCAGGTGATCGATATTTTGCTCAATACAATGCACAAGACACGCATTAAAGTTCCTGCTCCCATGGCACTGGTGGGTGTTGGCGCCTCGATGATGGAAGCGGTAATGCCGAAACCGCCCTTAACAAAAGCCGCCATGACGCTTTTCTCTTTTAATAACACCACAGATTTACAGAGCGTTGAGCGCGATTTTGGCTTTATACCAGAGTCTTTTACAAATTACTTGAAAGAGCATGGAGTCTAAAACCAGTCCAAAATCTGCTGTGCTATAATGTGAAGGCATGAACGTCTAATTGATAGAGATCATGCCCTTACCTTTTGGGGGGCCGGTCCTTTGCATTATTGCAATGCACACATCGCATGTCGATGCCGGTTTGCTACAACGATATTTCGCTTTTTCCTGAATATTCCTGAGATGGAGGAAGGCGCTTGAGCGTATCACC
>JBGQJX010000183.1:0-8179 GCA_041499255.1 Ktedonobacteraceae bacterium
CGGTGCAATGCCATATCAAATGTTGTGGAACGATGGAGAGTAAACAAGCTGGCAGAGATGCGAGACAGGTACGGTCTGTCCATATGATCTGATAGGACATAAAATGCCCCCAAACTTCCAAAAGGCGTCTGTTGAAAAGGCCCCGTGAAATCAGGAAAAGAGACCCTTTGTATTGCGGGTGTGACTCAGTACTATCTGCTTTATGCTGCCTCTTTGGGGAGTTCCTCGTTAGACAAACATTCGGGACGGCATCTATTTCTATATTTGGCGGCTTGACTTAATACAATTGTCGAGGCGTTGTCGTGGATATTATGATAGAAGAAAGGTGGTTTTCAGAACTGCTTAATACCCAAATTACACAGTAGCTCCGATGTATGTGGATTGGCTCTAGAGGCTGTTTTGGGGGGTGTTTCATAACAGCTAATTTACACGCAGTAGGTCAGGGGTTCGAATCCCTTGTCGCCCACTCTGCTTACTTGCGAATCTTTCTCAAAAGAACGATCAGACCCACGCCTATTGCAAGGCCTGCAAGCAAGACGAAACCGAACAGAACAGGGATCACGCCAAGTTGTTGGAGCATGCCCATCTGGTCATCGAGACCCCATTCTTCCACGATCTTGCCGTCCGCGGTGCGGGCGATAACGATTGATGAGACCGTCACTTGCTTGCCAGTGGGGGGGATGCCCATAAACGCTCCTGTCTGGGTTCCACGAGAAGTATACCTGGTGACCACTTTGTCCCCTTCCGCGATCATGTCCTCAACCGTGAGGTGTAGATCAGGGAAGGCCGTCAGGAACGCGCCGATGGCTTGTTTGGTTCCCTCGGGAGTGGTAGGCAGAAAAGGAGGGAGTGTGTGATCGACGTGATTGGGGGCGATGAATTCATCGATGGCAGCCTGATTCTTTTTGTTGAACACTTCCTCCAAGAAACGGCGCATAAGGGCCTTGTTGTCTTCGGTTGACATAGAGTAGATTCCTTTCTGAGTGTTGCTTCCTTTCTCCACAATAGAGGATAGTGCGCATATCCCACTATATCATCACAAAATGCTGCCTCAATAACACAAAGTTGTCACAAATCCAGGGCGATGTAAAAGTCCTCTTATGCCGCCTGCGGCGGCGAGGAAGGGAGGGGAGGCGAGGACACCTCGCGCTCCGGCAAAGGGCTGCAGCCCTCTGCACTCCCGCTTTGTGGTGACTTTTCAATCGCCCTGTTACAAGTCTATGTGGCAAGGCCCGAATTTTTTGCCTCCAAGCGATATCGACTTCATCATTGACCCAAACGGAGGATGGGGAATAGGCTGCTCATATTATATGTTATAATGAGTATATGACATCGAAAAAGAATTGTATCGCTTCTGTGAGAAACGGTTTCTTCGAGCGTCAATGCATTGATAGATGTCGGCACAGGAGCAAACTCTTATGAGAATTTATGTTGGGGGACTCCCCTATCAAACGACCGAACAGGATCTTGTCGATCTTTTCGCACAGGTGGGACAGGTTACTTCGGCAACGGTCATCACTGATCGCGCCTCGGGACGAAGCAAAGGCTTTGGCTTTGTCGAGATGAGCAACGATCAAGAAGCACGAACCGCTATTGAGCGATTGAACGGCACCATTTTGGGAAATCGCACTATTGTTGTCAACGAGGCACGCGAGCGCCAGGCAACTGATCGCAGGCAGCGGTACTAAATTACGCTGACTGGTAGGGCGAAACCTACCAGGTAGTAGTGCGGAACGCACGAAATGAAAAAGAGGCTAGCAGATGAGCTGGCCTCTTTTTTATGTTATTACGATCATCTATGGAAATTGGCAAGCAGGAGATTGCTTACCTTCCCTCCGGGAAGGAGCGAACAATGCCACACCGCGGACAGTAACAGTTATTATTCTTGAGGAGGAAGGGTTTGCGGCAACGAGGACATCTCCAACTGATGGAAGAGGAAGTTACTATCTTGTCTTGCGTGGTCATAACTGAATCAATTATCTTCTCTTGCGTGGCAACATTTGACTCGCCATGCGAAATTGGCATCAGTCGCTGAGCCTTGATTCTTTGCATGGATCCTGTAGGTGTAAGCAGAGATTCTGCCTGTTCGTCAGAATAAACGGGGAGGAGCCTGATACTTTGGCCAGGTCGTTGGGCAATAGGAAAGCTCTGTGCTCTCCTCCCCTGGAAGGCTACGAAGCCGGCAGGCTGCATGGATACTTGCGGTACGGTATTTAACAATAAAGCATTTAGCGGGGCAGCATCTATTTGAGGTTGTAACGCCTTCTTGCTCACACTCTCGCGAGCGGTGTGACGGGCTGACATCCATGATTGCCAGCGCTTGCTGAGTGAGGGCACGATGCCTTCTGGTAGGAGTAGGATAATCATTAGCAAAAGGCCGCCAAAGAGCATCTGGTTAATGAAGGTTGCAACAGGGCCTAACTGCTGGGTCAGGTATGTTTGTAGGGAATCAAACAACAAGCCTCCGACAATTGGACCCGCCAGGCTGCCTATCCCACCGAGGAAGGTTACAGCAACGACATTGATATTCAGGGTCGTATCAAAGGCGAAGGAAGGGGTGACCTGACCCGCGAAGTAGATGGAGGCGGCACCAATCATCCCGGTAAACGCCGCAGAGAGCATATAAGCTCCCAGTTTGAACCAGGCTGTTGATACGCCCAAGCCATAAGCGCGATCCTCGTCATCGCGGATAGCCAGGAGCACCAATCCAAATTTTGAACGCCGAATCCACCAGGAGACCACGACCACCGCGAGCAGCAGGATGAGGGCCATGTAGTAGAACAGCAGGTTTATAAAATCACTACTCCAATCGGGAAGTGGAAGAAAGATACCAGTTGTGCCGCCGGTGATCCCCGACAGGTTATAGGCAAGCAGTTGGAAGATAAAGAACAGGGCAATAGTCATGACCATGAACGTGTATCGCCGGGTGCGCAGGGCAATCCATCCCAAAGGGAAAGCTACGATGCCAGCGACCAGCCCCGCTGCCGGCACTAGCAAAAAGGGTCCGTACCCCCCTGCTATATTCCAGTCCTGGCAGGCAACCGCCAGAGTATAGGCACCAAGTCCATAATACATGGCCTGACCCAGTGAGATATAACCTGTGTAGCCTGAGAAGATGTTCCAGGAGGCCGCAGCTCCCATCAGCAATAATGTATTCACCGCCATGGACATCATGGCCGGGTCTCCAATCAACCAGGGGAGTATCAGGGAGACAATAATAAGAGCAAATAATGCCAGGTTTCTGACATGTTTCATTCGTATCATAAACACATAGCCCAACACAACCCGAAAAGGCGATTTTCGTTACTTTACGGGTAGAAAAGACAGGAAACAGTTGCGGCAGGGCTCTCCTTTTTGGTTTTAGCCAGCAGAGATGTTTGGTCCCTCCCCCAAAGGTTCATCAACGCGTCTCGGCTAAAAACAATCATAACAAGCAACGCAACGAAACGCAAGAAAAACGCTCTTTATGGGATAATTGGGGGAAACGGTTCCGAGAACCCCTAGTGCGGATACCGCCTGCCTATCTCCAGAGCAGGACGCGGAATCAGCATAGGTATTGTCACGATTGTTAGAAACGCCAGGATTGTAAGAGTGTGTGAACTTACGCTACAACGGCACCAAAACCAAGGTGTTAGCGATTACATCTTCATTGCCGTTACTATACGCGCGGGAGGATAGTACCAGAAATTCCGGCCCGACACGTGTACATGCTGCATGCCGTATGTCTGCAAAGCCTCACGGTACTCGTCGATACAAAATATATCCATCAGCGCTACTTTGCCACCTGGTTTGAGCACGCGCACAATCTCGCGTATAGCCTGGCGGCGTCCCTCGGGATCTTCAATATTATGGACAGCTTGACTGGCTATCACGGCGTCGAAGCTGTTATTGGCGAACGGGAGTTCGCGCATATCACCATCGCGCACCTCGACTCGATCAGCTACACCCTCGGCCTGCGCATTAGCAAGGGTAGCGGTTCTGCTATTGTTAGCCTGGTCTACCTGTGACCAGAGATCGATACCTACAGCCTTACCATGTGGTAGTCGCCTGGCTGCCCCGATAAGCAACAGCCCATGGCCACAGCCCACGTCGAGCACGGCTTCGTTGCCTTGCAGGCGCAACCCATCGAGGATACTATCGCGTAGCCGCGGTTTTCCGACCTGGCTGCCCAAAATGAGCGCCAACCCTTCCAACGCTGAGAGGACACTCATTACAAGTGTTGCAAGCCCAAGCAAGGCAAGAAGTCGGCCTGTCATCTTTTGGCGTGATTTTGCCCCCATCCACATGAATACTCCTAGAGCGGCCAGGATTCCTCCTGTGAGGAATTTATCTCGTACCAATCCAGGTACGTCTTGCCCGTAGTCTGCCTTTGGTGTAGCCTCCTGTAACAATGCCTGTTCCTCCATATTTTTTTCCGTGTGTCTATCAGATTGTCGCATAATGGCTCCTGGGGCGCTCTCTTCCACTCTCTCCCTACTGAGATGCGATTGCCAGACCTTTCTGCTGTGATCAGCCTGGCGGATCAAACTTTTAGTCAGAAATATACCGAGAGACCATTCCCATTTATAAGACTTCGAACTCGAGATCGTGAGGAATGCAGTCTATTCCGTTCACGGGGACGAGATCTTGCGGGCAGGCTGACATGACTACCACACAATCGAGTTCAGCCCGAAATACTATATAATCACCTGCTTTTGACACGGTCGGGAGCCAATCAATCGTGCCATCAAGTCTGTACGGAGTGTTCATCCACAGATTGAAGGGGGAAGGAATCTCTGGAGCTCGCAAATTGATCGCTGTAAGTGCCATCCTGAGGTTATCGGCGCAATTGTCATGGTATCCCTGCACCCCCAGCGTCTGATACCGGTAGATATCACAGGAAGCGATAGTCGTATCGTGGATACCTGGAGAAGTGTCCTCCAACAATGTCAGGATAGGACGCCGGTGGTTGGTGACCAGCGGATCGCCGGTCCTGGGCGTTATTCGATTTATCCATGGGCGAACATGCTCCATCGACAGAAACTCACGAAGCGAGTGGGCATTAAAGGCCCACAAGTCGCAGACCTGCGATCCACTTGTATTGATGATCTTGAGATGTTGCCCCTGGTCCAAGCGGACTGCTCGCCCCTGGCGCGCCGGGACGAGGTACCTTTTTGAGCATTCTGGCCGTCCATCCTGGGAGACGGGCAGCGTGAGTGTTGCATTGATACCGTCCGGTTCATTGTCCTCGCGCATGATGATAACCCCTTTCAGCTAGAATATATTATGCCAGGAACTCGATTCGCCACTTCTGATAGCCCATTCACCAATATGGTCAATCGAGAGGCGAGACAATGAACAGCGCAGGTCTTTACTTCTGGACGGCAGCTACAACCTCAATCTCAACCATCCAGCCTTCCCGCACAAGTTTACTTACTTCCACGAACGTGGTGGCCGGTGGACTATCGGCAAAGTAGCGATTACGCACCGCGGCAACCTTATCGTATTGAGATATGTCCGTGGTGTAGATATTCGCCTTTACGACATCGCTCAACGAGCCGCCCGCAGCCTTGAGGATTGTTGAAATCTGTTCGAAGATGAACTCAGTTTGTCTGGCGATGTCATTCTCGCCCACAAGATTCCCCTGTGGGTCAAGCGCAATTTGTCCTGCCACGAAGATGAAAGCCGTATCGCCAGTGTCAATGCGCACAGCGTGCGAGTATTTACTGACAGGAGGGGCAATGGTATCCGGATTAATGATCTTCTTCTCCATGTATTGCTCCTTGTAAGGCGCCTCGAGTATCAACCCAGCACGCTTGCGTGAGGTCACTGATCACGACGCCATATTCTTATCACAGGTAGTCTTCTCGTCGTACAACTCCCGTTACCTTCTCCCCTTTGAGGAAACATTTGACGTTTTCGGCTGCTTGCCGCGCAGCGACCAGGATGACATGGGAATCCAGGGCTGAATTATGGGGAGATCCCAGCACATTGGGTAGTTCGAGAAAGGGATACTTCACGCGAAAGGGACCGCCGGTTAACGGTTCTTCCCACCAGGTATCGATGCCAGCCAGAAAGGCTGGATGGTTCTTCAAATGAAGGTAGAGCGCCTCTTCATCTATAATGGCACCCCGGGCAGTATTGATGAGAATAGCATCTGGCTTCATAAGTGCCAGTTCTTTTCTCCCTATAAGCCCTCTGGTGGATTTTGTCAGTGGCAAACAGAGAGCTACCACGTCGCTGATCTGAAGCACATGCGCTAAATCGCGCATAGTGCCAATGAATTCTGTTGGCTCGGGCGACTTCCCGCTTTGATTGATCGCATAGATCTTCATACCAAAGGCTCGCATGAGCCTGGCAGTTGCACGCCCCGTACCACCAAAGCCAATGATGCCAGCTGTCGTGCCATAAAGAGAATGACTGAGCGTCTGGTCATCAAATTCTCCATTTCTCAGCTTTTGATGATTCGTCAGAAGCCGCTTGGCCAGGGCCAGCGTCATAGCCAAAATGTGTTCAGCCATGGGAGCAGCATACGCACCAGGATTGCTAGCGACGACGATCTGTGAGGGAAGGTCTGCGAACGGTATGTGGTCAGCTCCGGCAGTGACCAACTGCAAGAACGCGACGTGCTGCAATCCAGAATATTCCTCGGACAGGATCTCCTTTGGGAAGTTCCACGAGAGAAGCACGCTGGCGTTCTCCAACGACTGCGCTCGCTGTGCGAGGGGGATATCGTTGAGAAAGGTGAGGGTTGCGTGGCTTCCCAGGGCCTCAAAAAACAACGCTTTCTCCTCAGCCGTTGCGTTGTATGTGACAATTATGTTCTTGCCCATTCAATCTCTGCTTTAAATCCATACCTGGCGTGCCGCACTCGTCCTCCAGCGGCAGGGGCAAACTTGTCCTCGTTCAATGCGATAAAGGCTAGGCCCCGGAAAGGGTCCCACCAAAGAACAAGTGCGCCATTTCGGGGTCTCTCCTGACGTTTTCTGCAGGTCCTCGCATGCGTACGACGCCAGATTCCATGACGACCCCATAGGTGGCGATACCAAGGCCAGCGCGGACATTTTGTTCAACCAGCAACACAGTTGTGCCGGTGCGATGCAACAACTGTATGTGTTCGAATACCAGTGTACGGGTTTTCGGATCCAGGCTCATCGACGGTTCATCCACGAGCACCAGCTGTGGTTGGAGCATGAGGGCGCGGGCAATCTCGACCTGGCGCTGCTGGCCTCCTGACAGGTTCTTTGCACGTTCTTTTGCGCGTTCTTTTACAATTGGAAACTGATCCGCAATTTCGGCTAAACGCAGGCGCCTTTTGTGTTCATTGCCCAGAAGCAGCCCACCCAGTTCTACATTCTCCTCAACGGACATGTCCGGAAACAGGCTGTGATCTTGCGGAATCTGCGCGATACCCAGCTTTAAAATATCGGGAGCTGACATGCCAACGATAGAACGACCATTGAAGGTAATGTCACCATGACGAGGTTTCAACAGTCCACTAATGGCCCTGAGCACCGTTGACTTGCCAGCCCCATTGGGGCCAACTATGCAGGTAAGTGATCCCCTTTCCACCTCGAGATTGAGCCCCTTGAGCACATCACCTCCACCATTATAACCAGCATAGATATTGTCCAATTTCAGCAACATCTCTAGTCTCCCAAATAGGCTTCCAGGACGGCCGGATTCGCTCGTACCTCCGCCGGCGTCCCTTCGGCGATCCTGGTACCGCGATGCATCACCATGACCGTATCGCAGAGCCCCATCACAAATTCCATGTTGTGCTCCACCACCAGAAAGGTCACGCCATGCTGGTTGAGGGCGCGAATGCGGTCTGACAGATAGTTGATCATGGTGGGATTCACCCCACCTGCCGGTTCATCCAGCAAGATGACCTGTGGCTCGGCAATCAAGACAAAAGCAAACTCCAGCAACTTCTTCTGTCCATAGGACAGGTTGCCAGCCGGCAGGTCTTTGAGCGCGGTCAGGCCGACAAACTCCAGCAGTTCCAGCGCGTGCTTCTGCTCAAGGGTCGAGCTCCAGCGGCTCAGCAGGCCTTTGAAATCATTGCGCGGGGCGGAGACGTGCATATTTTCCAGCACGGTGAGCCGGGGGAAGATGCGCGTCAATTGAAAGGTGCGCCCAATGCCCAGGCGGAAGACCTTATCAGGGGGCGCATTGGTGATGGTCCGTTCTTGAAAGC
>JBGQJX010000184.1:0-8143 GCA_041499255.1 Ktedonobacteraceae bacterium
CATACAATTAGATAAGAAAGTGGCACATAAACAGACGCGTTGGGTTATGCCCCGGCGCCTGGGGGACGTTACCGTGACATCTATGCCTGATGACCTGGTGAAAAGCGTGCTTTCAGCATTTTTTACGGAGCAAAGGTCTTAAAATAATGTTAAATATAATAGTCCTGAATGGTCCCAATTTGAATACATTGGGCACTCGCGAACCTGAAATTTATGGAACAGTGACCTTGCCGCAAATTTGCGTGATGCTGCAAAGGCGAGGCGAAGAATTGGAAACCAAAGTAGAATGTTTCCAGTCGAATCACGAAGGGGCTCTCATTGATTATCTCCAGGAGCATGCAGGTGGTATTGATGGCATTGTCATCAACCCAGGAGCATTGTCGCACTACTCTATTGCATTACGCGATGCCCTGGCGGCCGTGAAAGCACTGGTAGTCGAAGTGCATTTGAGTAATATTTATGCCCGTGAGCCATTTCGGCACCATTCGATAATTGCGCCGGTCTGCCGGGGACATATTGTTGGGCTGGGATGGCGTGGATATCTTCTGGCATTAGAGACACTGGTTGAACTTGTACGTGAGCAGGCTAAAGAAGGAAAAGTATGAGTCAAGAAGCAATCAGTCAGCTACGAAGCTGGATGGTCGAACAAGAGTTGGACGCATTTGTTGTCACACAGCCACAGAATCGCTCTTACTTAAGTGGATGGTTCAATGATGATACAGAAGGCGCCGGCCTGTTGCTAGTGGAAAAGCAGCAGCAGATATTGTTTACCAATCCGCTCTATAAAGAAGTGGCTGAGAACGATGCGAAGGGTTGGCAGGTTACCGTACCCACCTCATATGAATATTGGGCGGCGATTGTCAAAACGGCTCAGGAATATGGGTGGAAGAAAATTGGCTTCGAGTCAGCGGCTATCACGTATTCGGAGTATGAAAAGATTCGCAGCGCGGGTGAAGGTATCTTTACATTGCACCCTTTTGAAGATAGTTATGTGGATAAATTGCGCCAGGTAAAGCAGCCACATGAGATTGAGCTACTCAAACACGCTATCGCTATCACCGATAAGACATTTACGCATCTTTGTAGCTGGATTCAACCTGGCATGACTGAGAAGGAAATACAGTGGGAGATCCTGCGCTACATGGTCTCTTTAGGTGCTGATAGTCAATCATTTGAAGCAATTGTTGCTTCTGGCCTTCATGGTTCGATGCCACATGCCCATCCCAGTGAACGGCGTATCCAGCAGGGTGAACTCATTACTATCGACATGGGTGCTCGTTATAAGGGTTATTGTGCAGATATGACCCGTACTATTTGCATTGGGGAACCTTCTGAACCGCGTATGCGTGAGATATACGATGCTGTTCTCAATGCGATGAAAGCATGTGAAGCGGGTCTTTTTGCAGGTATGGTTTGTAGTGCTGCAGACGCTTTAGCGCGCAATGCTCTGGATGTGGCAGGCCTGGCAACATACTATATTCATGGGACAGGCCATGGCGTTGGGTTACAAATTCACGAAGGACCTAATCTCTCCCCACGATCTCCAGATGATATGATTTTGCAGGCAGGAAATGTGGTTACTGTCGAGCCTGGAGTGTATATCCCTGGCTGGAGTGGGGCGCGTATCGAGGATTGTGTTTTAATAAAAGAGAACGGTGTCGAAGTCTTGACCCATTCACCAACCGAACTGGTGTTGCAGCGTTGATTCTTTAAGAGCGCATTCACTGCACTTACCTATAAGGAGCTATTCTAGATGATATCTACAGGTGACCTGAAGAAGGGTGTAACCATTGAATTTGAAGGGCAACTGTGCAGCGTACTCGATTGGCAACATGTCAAAATGGGCCGTGGCGGCGCGATAGTACGTATGAAACTGCGCAACCTGCGCACGGGTGCCACCATTGATCGGACATGTGATGCAGGCGAAAAATTTAAACGTCTCTACCTAGATCGTACCACTGTAATCTACCAGTATAAGGACGGCGATCAGTATCATTTCATGGATACCAGTACATACGAAGATGTAGTGCTCACGGAAGAGCAGCTTGGTGATGCAAAAAACTACCTGATTGACAATCTAGAGCTCGATCTCATCACCTTTGAAGGGGAACCAATTTCTGTTGAGCCGCCTGAAAAAGTAGTTCTGCTCGTAACCTACACAGAGCCTGGTTTTAAGGGTGACACCGCTACAGGAGGCACAAAACCGGCTACTACGGAGACGGGTTTAGTTGTACAGGTACCACTTTTTGTTGCAAATGGTGATTCTATTCGTGTCAATACAACAACAGGAGCATACGTAGAGCGTGCATAGTTTCATCTTCATATTTGTGTTTGCTTCAGGAGAGAAAGCAACATGGACGTAAAAAAGGGCACCCACCAGACCGGACGCCATGAGCCTCCTTCCATTATACCCGGTGAAATAGATCAACTGCACAATGGAGAAAGAGAAACGGCTAGCGTTATTAGCGTTGAGCAATTGCAGCGTCTTGTGGAGTTGCTCGATCGTAGTGACGTCTCCGAGTTGGAATTTAAACGGCCAGAAGAAGGAACGAGGCTGGTGCTACGTAAAGTGAAACCTTCTGAAAACAATGGTCGGCAGGAGGGTACCGCTTTTACCCCCCAGGTTAAGGTATCTACCGTGGAGAACTCATTGACTGTGTCCAATAGTATTCCCTCAGAAACAAAACACCACATTACCTCACACCTGGTAGGTGTCTTCCATGCCTGGGCCAAACCAAGGGGAGGGGCGCTGGTAGCAGTTGGCGATCATGTAAATGCTGGGCAACTTGTGGCAACAATTGAGTCACTAAATGTTATCAATGAGATCGAGTCAACTTTTACTGGTCGTGTCGTTGACATTCTTGTACAAGAGGGGCAGTCGGTAGAATACGGCCAGAAGCTTATGGTTATCGATGCTTCCGCTGAGGAAGAGGGGCAATAATGCACTATAATGCCCCAACAGTTTTAAGCGTTACTCAATTGTCTCGCTATCTAAAAGAACTGCTGGAGACGGATGACATCTTGCAGAATATCTGGGTGCAAGGTGAAATCTCAGGCTGCAAGACCTACTCCTCGGGCCATTGTTATTTCACTCTCAAGGATGCTGAGTCACAGTTGCATTGTGTCTTCTTTAAGAACGCTCGTTTGCGTTCGTCTGCGCCTGATCTTCATGATGGTATGGGCATTTCTGCCTGTGGGCGTATTTCATTCTATGAGCGGGACGGAAAACTGCAACTTTATGTTGAAGATGTTGAACTCATAGGAGAAGGGGCGCTTTTTCTACGCTTTGAACAACTCAAGGCGCGCTTAGCTGCAGAAGGTCTCTTTGATGAAAATCGTAAGCGCTCTTTGCCCTCGCGACCCGCGGTGGTTGGCATTGTAACCTCACCCCAGGCAGCGGCACTACGTGATATATTACGAGTCCTCCGCTCACGTTACCCTTTAGCGGAAGTTATCTTTGCTCCGACACTGGTGCAAGGAAGTGAAGCTCCTGCCTCCATTGCTGCAGCAATTGACCTTCTCAATGAACAGGGTGAGGCGGAGGTAATCATTGTTGGGCGCGGAGGTGGCTCTATCGAAGAGTTATGGGCATTTAACGAAGAGGTAGTAGCCCGTGCTATAGCTCGTTCACGTATCCCGGTTATCAGCGGCGTCGGTCACGAGACGGATTTTACTATTGCCGATTTTGTCGCGGATCATCGCGCATCGACGCCGACAGCTGCAGCTGCAGCTGCTGTACCTGATATTGCGGATTGGCAAATCGATCTTCAGACTAAGCGGGAGGAATTAACCGAATTGGTGGTGGAACTTCTTAGTGATTTGGGAGAGAAATTGGAGCGTACGCAACGTGACTTGCAGCGGGCTAATCCTCTCAGCTTGCTCGATAGACGCCGCCAGCAGGTTGACGACACGATGATACTTTTACAGACGCGCTTACAGCACATACTCTCGTTGCGCGGTGAGCGTCTGAGCGGAATGGCTTTGCGCTTGCATGCCCTCAGTCCCTTAATAACTATAGCGCGTGGCTATGCTGTCGTGCGCCGTGGTAGTGATTCAGCTATAGTCACCAGTATACAGCAGACCCGTCCAGGTGATGAGTTGACAATTCAGGTGACAGATGGCAGTATTCCCGTTGAGGTCCGTACAACCTGAAATGCTTAAGTAGAGAAGAACAATTGCAAATATTGGAGTGCGACATTCCCTGATTGTCAGATGGATGGTGAAGCATGGAAACATTAACTTTTGAAGATGCCTATGCACGGTTGGAGGCTGCGGTAAGTGCTTTACAAGATGGGCAGATGCCGCTTGAACGTGCATTGCAATATTACGAGGAAGGTATGAGACTGGCCCAATATTGCAATGAATTGCTCCAAAAGGCAGAGCTGCGTGTGCAACAACTCAGCGTTGATAGTCAGGGGATGATTGAATTACAGCCCCTGGATTTGCCTTAGAGGAGATAAAATAGAACAAACGATGGATACATCTCTACTCAATAACCGTATCCTGATTGCAGCTTTTTTGGCATGGGCGATCGCACAGGTTAGTAAAACCATCTATGAGCTCATTCGGCAGCGGAAACTTATCGTTAGCCGACTCGTTTCATCGGGAGGCATGCCCAGTTCACATTCCGCGCTAGTGACGGGGCTTGCTGCTGCTACAGGGCGTGT
Source organism: Ktedonobacteraceae bacterium (assembly GCA_041499255.1). Taxonomy (GTDB): domain Bacteria; phylum Chloroflexota; class Ktedonobacteria; order Ktedonobacterales; family Ktedonobacteraceae; genus UBA11361. The sequence continues at coordinate 4,668 of JBGQJX010000184.1, forward strand.
ATCTGGGTTTGGCTCTGCGCCCTTTGCTATAACCGTTGTTCTGGCCGTTATTGTGATGTATGATGCTGCTGGAGTACGACGGGCTGTCAGCATCCAGGCGCGTATTCTTAATCAAATGATTGACGAAGCGTTTCAGGGACACCCCTTTGCTGAAAAACGTCTGCGTGAATTGATAGGGCATACACCGGTACAGGTGATAGTTGGCGGTCTACTGGGTATATTAATCGGTCTTCTTGCTACCTACTAACCAGTTATCGCGGTCGGTGCTGGTGATTAACGATTAGCCGTTAGTAGACGGTCGCTCAGGCCTTGTGATATGCTTGTAAAAAAGGTCATCCAGATAAATAAGCATATCACAAGGATTTTTTTATGCTCTTTTCAACAAAGAAGCCTGTTGCTCTTCTGCCGATGCTGGCCATGCTGGGTGTTGCTGGTGGCGCGACTGCACTGGCGGTGCAAGTCTATCGTCGCCCTGTTGAGACGGCGATTTCAGTGGCTCGCGCGGGTTTGCTGCTGGCTGGCGTGCGCGAGGAAACGTGTGATATTGGGAACTTCCCCATCCATTTCTATTGTGCGGGACGGCGAGGAACTCCTATTGTGCTGATTCACGGCATTGGAGATTCGGCTGAGACCTGGTCGCCGCTCATTTTGCGTTTAAGTAGGGAGTACCTGGTGTATGCATTTGATTTGCCTGGTTTTGGCAAGACGCCTATGGCGCCTGAAGGGTGTAACATTGCTACACATGTGGTGTACTTGAAACGCTTTCTCGATGCTTTGGGTTATCCGCAGGTAACGCTGGTAGGCAATTCGCTAGGGGGCTGGATTGCCACTCGTTTTGCCATAGCCTATCCAGAGCGCGTCAAGCATCTCTACTTACTCAATAGCGCTGGTTTGAGACGTGAAGATATGAATTCACCTTTTGCTGTAGACAGGGTGGCAGCTCAACGCTCGCTTAGCCATATAATGGGTTTTTCATTGCCACTGCCAGGCTTTATCCTTGACGACTTAGTGCGTATCTCACAAATGCCTGCCTATAGCAATTTCATCACTGGATACGATCCCAAGGAAGAACTGGATAGTGTGTTATCGCAGGTTCAGGCGCCCACGACGATCATCTGGGGGGATCAGGATAAGATTTTCCCCATTACTTGCGCTCAGGATCTGCACGAGGGTATTGCTCACTCGGAACTGGTTATCTTGAAAGGCGTTGGGCATATGCCACAGATTCAGGCGAGCGATAAAGTGTCACAGATCATATTGAAAGATTGCGTTCAGTGAGATGAGGTACAGGCTGATGGGCTAGAGGCGCTCTGGATGTTTCTTGCGCCAATAGCGCATGTAGCCCTGTACTGTCATCGGGTAATTCGAGGCGATTTCGTATCTCTGCAGTGCGTGCGCATCGTGCGCAATGCGTTGTAGTTCGGGTTGGGTTTTCTCGATCAGCAGAGCGATGATTTCAGCCTCGTTCTTGCCTTTGCGCATCTCCCCCAACACGAAATCACCCCAGGCAGAGAGTTTCTCGCGCAGTCGACCCAGGTGTTGAGTGACATCCTTGACTCCACCAAAGTGACCAAGGTAGAGAATATCTGGACGCAAGCTTCGTATTAGACTGATGCTATCAGACCAGGCTTCAAGATCAAGGTCTGGGGGTGGAGTTGGCGGCTTTACGTAGTCGACACCAGGGAGTTTTACGCCTGCCACGTCACCTGCAAACAACTCGCCCGAATGAGCATCGAAAAAGATTACATGGTGTACGGCGTGCCCGGGAGTATAGTGTACCTCAAGCCTACGACCGGCTATCTTGAGAATATCTCCCCCTTCCATAGTGTGAATCCGCTCCTCTGGGGTAGGTTCAATTTCTCCCCAGAGCATGGGCATGCTCTCCCCATAGATGCGCTTTGCGCTGGCAACAAGGCTTGAGGTGTCAATGAGATGGGGCGCGCCCTTACTGTGCACGTAGACCTGCGCTTTGGGAAGTTGCCGTGCCAGCGTGCCTGTCGCCCCAGCGTGATCCAGGTGGACATGGGTTGCCAGGATATGTGTTACATCTTGCGGGTCGAAGCCTGCCGCTCGAATAGCTGCCAGTAATGACTCGAGCATACTACCCGGCCCGGGATCGATGATAGCGAGTTCGTTCTCCCCAGCAAGAAGATAGGAGCCGACAATCTCGTGTTCGCTAAGGAATGGCAGGGAAATCAGCCATGCCCCAGAACTAATTTGTGTAACCTTTGCCAAGGAGAAACCTCCCTCTATTGTTTAGCCGAGATGGCTTTTGCCTGTGTGAAGAGCAGGAGATAATCCCTGCCTCCCGCTTTGGAATCTGTGCCGGACATGTTGAAGCCACCGAATGGATGGACGCCCACGAGCGCGCCTGTACATTTACGGTTGAAGTACAGGTTGCCTACATGATACTCTTCTTTGGCCCGCTCAATGCGCTCGGGGTCTTGTGAGTAGAGTGAGCCAGTCAGCCCATACTCGGTGTCGTTGGCGATATGCATGGCATCGTCAAAGTCTCTGGCTTTTATAACGGCCAGCACCGGTCCGAATATTTCTTCCTGAGCAAGGCGTGCATGTGGGTCAACATCCGCTATGACGGTCGGTTCGATGAAGTAGCCGGGGCTGTGATGTCCACCGCCAGCCACCAGGCGACCCTCACCTTTGCCGATTTCGATGTACTCAGTGATCTTCTTCATGGCGTTCGCATCGACGACTGGTCCGATGGCGGTCTCTGGTTGTGTCACATCGCCCATCGTCAGTTGCTTTGTTTTCTCGATGACCTTCTGTAAGACCTGGTCGTATACCGTATCGACAACGATGGCACGCGAACCTGCAGAACATTTCTGTCCCTGGAAACCGAAAGCGGAAGCGACGATACCAGAAGCGGCGGCCTCGAGGTCAGCCGTTTCGTCCACGACCACTGCATCTTTGCCGCCCATTTCCAGGATGGTGCGTTTCAGCCAACGCTGGCTTTTGCGCGGTTTGGCCGCGAGTTCATTGATACGAAGACCTACTTCGCGCGAGCCTGTGAAGGCGATGTAGCGTACCTGGGGATTCTCGACCAGGGCATCGCCGATGGTCGCCCCTGATCCAGGGAGAAAGTTGACCACGCCGGAAGGCAATCCGACATCTTCCAATATATGCATGAACTGTGCAGCGATAGCTGGCGAGGTGCTGGCGGGTTTGAGTATGACGGTGTTGCCGGTCACAAAGGACGCGCTGGTCATACCGACCATAATGGCGCAGGGGAAGTTCCAGGGTGGTATGACGGCTCCCACACCGAGAGGAATGTAGACGAGCTGGTTGTCTTCACCCTCGATATGCGTCAGGGGCTGTTGCTCTGCCAGGCGCATCATCTCGCGGGCATAATATTCCATGAAGTCGATGGCCTCGGCGGTGTCGCCATCGGCCTCGGCCCAGCTTTTGCCGACCTCGTAGATCATCCAGGCATTGAAATTAAAACGGCGCTGGCGCATGAG
>JBGQJX010000185.1:0-8113 GCA_041499255.1 Ktedonobacteraceae bacterium
CCACAATTCGTCCTCCACGATCTTGGCCGTCCATTTGGGCGAATGCAACAGGGTACTCAACCGTTTGGTCCCTGCTGGTGCCTTGTCCGGTCTCAGCAGGTAGCCCCCCAATTCACTTAAGAGCAACCCGCCGATGCGATCTCGATAGGCGAGAATCACCTGGATCGTTTGCAAGAAGGTGCGTACCAGTCGTTTATCCAGCAGACGATCCAGCCTCACTAACAACGGGAACAGAAAGACCGCCAACTGCTCTGCCAGACCTTGCGCCATCTGCTCCGCATCGTAGGGGCTCTCCATCCTGTAGGATACTGGTGGCGAATTGGTCAGAGTGTAATCGAGGTATACAAGCGGAGGGGATTTTGCTAGGATAGAGCAAGCAAGCAACAGATCGTTGAAGTGTCATGCCCAGAAGAGAGAAGGAGGAAGCGATGTCGTTAAAGCCGCAAGCTATTGGCCCAGTCCCCGAAGAGACCGCGCGTATTGCGCGTGCCGCCTATCCCAGAGGCAATATCTACCTGCAGTTGCGTGATACGCTCGGCACGATCTATGAGGATGAGCAGTTTGCCGACCTCTTTCCCCAGCGTGGACAACCCGCTGAGGCTCCCTGGAGGCTAGCATTGGTGTGTGTAATGCAATTTCGAGAGGGATTGTCTGATCGGCAAGCCGCAAATGCGGTACGAGGACGCTTGGATTGGAAATATCTGTTAGGCTTGGAGCGAAGCTCCCCCGGCTTTGATCACACGGTGCTGGTCGAGTTTCGGCAACGCCTGCTCAGCGGGAAGAGCGAGTTGCTGCTCTTTGATTTGCTGCTGACGCAGTTGCGGGAGAGAGGCTATCTGAAAGCCCGCGGACGACAGCGCAGCGACTCCACCCATGTCCTGGCGAAGATTCGAGCGCTCAATCGCGTGGAGGGGGTGGGCGAGACCTTTCGCGCCGCCTTAAATAGCCTGGCCGTGGCTGCTCCAGAGTGGCTCACGGGGCAGATGCAGGCGGACTGGGTGGAGCGCTACGAGCACCGCGTCGAAGACTACCGCCTGCCGGAGGGCAAGCAAGCGCGTGAGGACTACGCCGTGGTGATAGGGAAGGATGGGTCGAGCGGGCTTCGTGCTCTCTATGCCGCTGAGGCTCCGGGATGGCTGCGTGAGATACCAGCGGTAGAGACGTTACGACGAGTGTGGGTGCAGAATTTTTATTGGGAGGAGGGAGACCTGCGCTGGCGCGACACCTCCAATGTGCCACCGGCAGGGCAGTGTCTCGATTCCCCCTACGATCCAGAGGCCCATTATGCCCAAAAGCGCACGACGAGTTGGGTGGGTTACAAAGTGCATCTCACCGAAACGTGTGATGACGACAGCCCGCACTTGATTACCCATGTCGAAACTACAGCGGCGCCTGTGGCCGATGATGCGACGGTTCCACGCATCCATGAAGCGCTCGCAGAGCGTGATCTGCTGCCTGCTGTGCATATTGTGGACACGGGCTATGTGGATGCCGAAGAACTCGTCAGCAGCCAGCAGCAGTATGGCGTTGATCTGTTCGGGCCGACCAGAGAGGATTATCATTGGCAAGCGCGCGAAGGCACAGGCTTCGAGGCCTCCCAGTTTGTGGTGGATTGGCAGCACGAGTGCGCCACCTGTCCGGCAGGGCAGACCAGTAGCAGTTGGACGCCTGCCCAGGATCGGCGGGGCAACCCGGTCATCAAAATCAAATTCGCGATGCAGGACTGTCGTCCCTGCCCCAGCCGAGAGCAGTGTACCCACACTCACTCGGCCTCACCGCGCCGAGTCCTCACGGTCCGTCCGCAACAGCAGTATCTGGCTTTGCAGGCCGCACGCCACCGACAAGCCACCCAGGAATTCAAAACGGCGTATGCCACGCGAGCCGGGATTGAAGGAACGCTCTCACAGGGCATTCGCGCCTTCGGATTACGGCAAGCGCGCTACCGAGGACAGGGGAAAGTCCATCTCCAGCAAGTCTTCACGGCCACCGCGCTCAATCTCTGCCGGATGCATGCCTGGCTGACTTCGCAACCACGAGCCAAAACACGGCAAGCCGCGTTCGTGCGACTTGCTAAAAAACGGGCTTAAGAGGATGAGCTTACGAATTCGCCACCAGTATCCTAAAGGATGGAGAGCCTGTGCATGACTGTCGCACCAGACAATATTGACCGATCATTTTGCTGCTATATCTGTGTGATACTATGTAAGGGACTTGCTTATGGTCTAGTTGAGAACTTCGTGCTAAACACAGGTCTGGTTTTTTACTCTGTAAGTTACAGGTAAGCGTCAATACTATGTTTTTTTGCACGAAGCATGAACGTTGAGTTTTAAAAGGAGAAAAGCTATGGCAATTCGTACAGCAGATGCCGAATGGCAGGGAAACCTGCAAAGTGGTCAGGGTCATATGCGCCTGGGTAGTGGCGCATTCGAGGGGAACTATTCCTTCCGTTCACGAATGGGCGATGGGTCCGGTGGCACAAACCCGGAGGAACTGATAGGCGCCGCTCACGCAGGTTGCTACTCTATGGCACTGTCGGCAGTACTTGCAGGCGCCAACTTCACGCCGACGCGCGTACACACGACTGCACGCGTACACTTCAATCCCATTGAGGGCGGCTTCGCGATTGGTCCCATCGATCTCGAAGTTGAGGCCGTCGTACCAGGTATCGATGAAGCAACATTCCAGCGTATAGCGCAAGATGCCAAAGTCAATTGCCCTGTATCTAAAGCACTTGCGTCTACTCCAATCAACTTAAAAGCTACCCTGGTTAAATAAACAGGGGAGCCGATTAAGCATCCAGTCCAAAGTTGCTGCGGATTGTTTGCTTTTTCTTCATTACAGTGGACGGAACAATACCACTACAGCGTTGGCTGAAAAGATCGAGCCTTTTGCAGAGAGGCGCACGCATCAAAGCTTCTCGTATCGCGCTGAGAAGGGCTCAAGGTTTTTTCACCACCGCTGTAGGAGAATAAAAAAGAGCCGATGAGGGGACTTGAACCCGCGACAGGTCACTACCATTGTGGGTGAATACAAATTTTATGGCTTTCCTTGTTCCAGACTTACTTGAATGGCTTCAGCCAGCTTAACCCATATTTTATCCCGTGCTGCTGGGGTCATCTCTTTTAGCGGTTTAGAAGGGAGATTTACTGTTTGAAAAATGTCCAATCCACATTCATCAAAGAGGCAATGTGAGAGTATGACTGATAGGATTCGTGTCCCTCTGGTCTCTGCACGTGATAAGAGCGTAGGAAGTTCATATTTTGAAATAAAATCTGATGCGAGGAAATCCGCACTAACAAGTGTTACCGCGACAGTAGCAGCTTCAATGGCGTTCTCTATTACTTCTCGCCAAATAGTCCCAGCAGGAATTTTGGTATCATCCCAACGATCTATAATTCCTCGACGCTCAAGAGGCTTCAAATGTACATGTAGCTGCTCTAACCACTTAACATCTTTATGGCTATAGCAAATAAAAACCTTTTGCTGTTCACAAGCAGGATATTTGCTCTTATCGACTATAAAGGGTGAAACATTCTCTCTGTACTCGTTCAGCATGGATACTGTAGTGTCCAATGCGATTAATATGGGTGACGTTAGCACCTTACCATCCTTTGACACTCTAAGATAATAGCGACTTAAAACATCATTAATCTGTTTTATTACTACTTCACGGTTCTCAGGATCATCGAAGTATTCTTCAGGATCACTTAGTTGCTCAATAATCCTGATGAGTTTAACTCTACCACTGGGCTGCATTTGAATTCTTGCTAAAGCCAAATAGGTATCTTGCTGACCATCGTAAATAACATAATCTTGATCACATCCGGCTCTACGAAAGAATTCGCGAATTTTTCTTACACCTGGATGATATGTATCAAAAAGCCGTGTCAAGCCAGGGATGTTTTCGGTTTCTATATCCTGATATTTCAGTTCAATAATTTGAGCAATGCGCCGTAAGGCGTTTTCAGTAAACGGCGTAATCTTGTACTCACTCATCATTCTCTACCCTTGTTTTGCGAGTGTCGGACTATTGCTAATTTTTAATGGTTATTTGATTCTGGATAAATGTTACTCTTCATTCTCATCATCGGTAATCTCGCTGCGGCGGTACGTGAATAGCCTACGTAGCTCATCAAGGTCAACAAGGCGTACCCTTGTATCTATGAGATCATCCTTTGTTTGTATTACGCCGCGACTGGCTAAACGCGAAATCGTATTAGGACTAACTTTGAAGCCTTCTGTTTTTAGAATCGCCGCTGCTTCTCTCATTGATACCCATTTTGCCATTGTCAGCACCTAACTTTTTTATTTGCTATATGTTAACATACTTGCTCTTTTCAAACAAGCTCTTTTCAAATGTGAACCTCCTCTACACGTTGACACGATCTAGTATAATCATGTATAATCTCGATACAAATATGATATTACTCTTCATTACGTCATAACCACAGCAAAAAAGGGGGTGATAGCACACTAGCTTATTGTGAGTGAGACGACAGGCTAGCGCGTGTTTGAGGAGGTGTGACTGGACTATATTCTCATAGTTCGGTCACATATCCATACGCCTCTCATGTGTTTAGCATAACTACGCCGTTGTGCAGGAAGAGTAGGGGAATATGCCACTGTTTGGTAGGCCACAAAACACCTCAAGAAAGGGCGAGATTACAGAGAGTGTAATTCTGGCGAGGCTTGTTCAACTTGGATATGAGTGCCTTATACCCTGGGGACATGACCACCGCTACGATATTGCCATCGACGATGACGGAAAGCTCGTTCGCATTCAATGTAAAACGGCACGATATGTTGAGGAATGGGGATGTCTTGAGTTTAACACAGCGATCACGTATGCTAGGGTTGGAGGTAAGCCCCACATCAGGAAAGGATATAAAGGGGAGGCCGATTACTTTGGCGTTTATTCTCCTGATACAGGGAAGGTATACCTGGTTCCGGTGGACGACGTACCGATTGGCTCCAAAGCGAAGTTGCGCCTTGATGCCACAAAGAACAATCAACAAAAAGGTGTGAAATGGGCGAAAGATTATGAAATATAAAAGCCGGTGGTCGGGATTGAACCGACGGCCGCTCATTTACGAAACGAGTGCTCTACCACTGAGCTACACCGGCTAATAGTTTGTCTTTGCGATATGTCAACAGACATCTCTGACGTAAGCGATTATAAACCCAATTTATCACCTGTGTCAAGCATTTTTGAGCGCGCCTCCTCGCTCGATAGTTGATACCCGGCTCATCTTTCTCTTCAGTTTTATATTGCCAAATACTTCACTGACCTCAGCACAAGATGCTACAACGGGTGGGCTAAGAAGGATAGAGATTCGCTTGAGCCAGCACTTTTTCATACAGTGGATGATGCAGAGTCTGCTCTATGTGCCTGCTGCTCAGGACTGGCGTCGCTACTATGTGCCTGATGGAGTATGAGCCAGATGGTCATTACCCATGTATTACGCAAACCAATAGTGAGGCAGAGCAGGTCTGTGATGGATAATCCCAATGGCGCAAGTTGTTCACCCAGGAGAAAACCGATAGCAGTACAAACAAAGAGGATACCTGCCAAAAGCGGGAGCAAGATATGCCAGATCCAATGCCCAAGGTCTATCTCGTCGTCGCGGTGGAGAACGAGAATGCGCCAGCACACCTTCACAGTGAGAATGATATTGGTGCTGCCCAGAACCACTATTACTATACCGAGGATGAGAGGGCTCTGGAGAGGCATAACCGCAAGACTGGAGACGAAGAATACTTGAAAATAGTAGAGCAGGATAGGATTCACAAAGGTTCGGAGTGAGTTTGTTGCTTGTCTCCCCGTGAGATTTGTTCCTATCCGAGATCGAGACCGCGACGAAGAGTAAACCTATCAAGGTAGCTGCAGCGGTTCCTGTAAGTATATAGAAGTTTTGCCAGTCGTGCAAAGCAGTCATATTTACTTTCACCATCCTTTCTTTTTGAATTTTCTTTCAGTCTACCACGTTTAGGGATTTATACAGAAAGCAGGAAGGTCGAACACGTTTTTCCAAAAAGAAGTAATCCCACTATCGCTGATTTCCGTAATGAAGAATAATTATTACACGAAAAGGGTGGGATAACGAATGAACAGTATTGATATGTTTCTTATCCAGTATGGCCTTGCGGCTATTTTCGTCATTATGCTGACCAAGTCGGCGGGGGTTCCCATCCCTATTCCTGGTGATGTGATCATTCTGGCGGCTGCGGCAAGGGCTGCTGCTGGCAAGTTTGTACTGTGGCAGGCGTTTCTGATCATTTTGCTGGCAGTTATTCTCGGGGGAATGATCCAGTTTATGCTCGCACGTGGCCCTGGACGTAATGTTCTGTATCGCTTTGGTCGCTACATTGGCCTGACAAAGCCGCGGCTTGATGCTGCTACCGTGAGGATCAAAAAAGGTGGCTTCCTCGGTCTTAGTGCGGCTATTCTGGTGCCTGGCGTTCGTGGAGCTGCGATTGCTGCCAGCGGCCTGGCCGACTTTCGCTGGCGCACCTTTGTGCCAGGACTTGTCATAGGAAGTACACTTTTTCTCGCCTTCCACTTTTTCCTTGGTTATCTTGGTGGATCGATATTGGTACTTTTAGCCCATCTACAGCTATCAACATTTTTTGTTATTGGAGTGCTGATACTACTTGTACTGGTTTTTCTATTATGGGCGGTAGTTCGTCGTCGTAAGTCTGCCCTGCGCCGGGATATGGAACATGGTGCAGAGCTTGAGGTATGGCATGAGGGGGTATGCCCCGTGTGCCTGGCATTGTATACTGCCTATCAACTACGTCCACTCTCGCTAGAGACACCGCTTTGAGTGGGCAGCCAGTAAGGTGAATTTGAAGAAAGAGGAGATTATCTATGGCAACGACTTTTCGCTTGAATCCTGAACGGGTAGCATATGCGGAGGCCAATGGCTGGAAGGCTTATTATGAGCGCAACTGGCTCAATGTGTTCCGCTTGATAGTCACGCTGTGCCAGGAGCAGTTTCACATTCCCTTTCCCATGTCGCTACAGGCGGCGTATTATACGACACGCGCATCGGCAGCCTGGGTTCCTGAAGATCACGATCTTAAAAAGGTGCGGCAGTACCTGGGGAAGTTTTACGGTGTTGCACGGCGCTATTCCGGACTGCAATTTGATGTAGAACGTGTCGCTGACCTGGAACTGCAATACTTTGATGTGCACCGCCGCCTGGTTGAGCAGGAGGACAAGAGCGAATATATTCAGACTTTGACTGAGCTGCATGCGGCCATTTTTGGACTGACGCAGGAGCAGGCGCGAGAATCCGCGGAACTGCGGGTGAAAGCCAGCAATATTGTTGATCTGATTACCAGCAAGAGATCGACCAATGAGGCGGCCGATTGGGCGAAACTGGAGGAATATTTGCGGCGGTGCTACTCTTCCATTCAGCGCGAGCGGTCAGGCATTTAGTACTATTTTTGCCGGTCTTTTTTCGTTTTCTAGCAGAGAAACGTCGTATAGAAGTGGTGAGGGAGGGTTGGATTGAGCGATGGCGGGTAGGAAGGAATTTTGCTAGAATGAGCAATGAGAGCATAAGCGCGTCACCTACCAAAGAAAAGACCGTGCTGATTGTAGATGATGATCGTGATATCGGTGAATTGTTGCAAGAAATAATCATAGAGCAAACGGATTATCACGTGGTGTGGATTGCCGAGAGTGACCTGGTCATAGAAGCAGCGTCATATCTGCATCCCTCTTTGCTACTCCTTGATTATATGTTGCCAACTATGGATGGGATGCACCTCTACGACCGCCTCCAGGAGTTAGAAACCATGCGAGGTGTGCCAACGGTGCTTATCAGCGCCAGCCCGACGCTGCCATTTGATGAATTGCGTTCACGCGGTATTTATTTGCTCCGGAAACCATTTGAACTGAGCGATTTGTTGGATATCCTGGCACAATTCTTATCTTAACTCAGGCGTATCACAGTAGTGTCACAGGATTGGTGATGATAACATTTGCGCCTCGGCTTATTTATTAATGAAAGTTGCCTGACTCCTGTTTTATCCTCTATGTGGCAATTGTTGCCTTCTTGCTCCTTTGTGTCCTCAGCAATTGACATTTTAGCCCCTGGTATGATAC
>JBGQJX010000186.1:0-8108 GCA_041499255.1 Ktedonobacteraceae bacterium
ATAGCCTCCCTCGACTCCCAAAATGTCAGGGTGAGAAAATGGGCCAGCTCTCCCTCGATTCTTCGTAGGACGTATGCGCCTCGATTCCCTTGTATGCCTTGATAGTCGGGAATAGCTCTCTGCTTGAGAAATTCAAGATAGTCCTCAGACTGAGCCTCCGTAGTGATGCCATGCCATATTCTTGCGATCATAACTTTTACCCCCGGTGTTTGTAGAGTCCGTCAACTAACTTCTTATCCTGGCTTAGCGATCGATCTCCCCGACGACACAATCCAGGCTCCCGATGATCGCCACCGCGTCACCCATGCGATACCCGCGCAAGATTTCCGGGAGAACCTGCAAGTTCACAAAGGAGGGGCCGCGCAATTTAGCGCGCCAGGGATATTCGCTGCCATCGCTGATGAAGTAGATCCCCAGTTCTCCCTTACTGCCTTCAATGGCAAAGTAGGTCTCCCCACGCGGCGGGCGCAAGGCGATGGGGGTGCGCGTCGAGATCGGCCCGCCCGGCATCTTGTCGATTGCCACACGACAAAGACGGATACTCTCCTCCATTTCCTGGACTCGCACAATAGCGCGGGCGTAACAGTCCCCCTCCTGCCGCACCTGGACGTTCACCGGCACCTCGCGGTAGGCCATATAGGGGCGCGCGACACGCAGGTCGAGACTCACGCCGCTGGCTCTCAAGTTGGGACCCGTGATGCCATAAGCAAGCGCTTGCTCAGGGTCCAGGTACCCCACTCCTCGCGTCCGTAGTTGAAATAGCTCATTGTCCACCGTTAAGCTCGCCAGTTCCGCCAGGTTCCGTTCAAAGCCATCCAACCAGTTCTCGCACGCTTTGAGCCAGCCCTCCGGGAAGTCGTGAAGCACACCGCCTACCCGCTGGTAGTTCACGTTAAAGCGGCTGCCGCCGAGAGCCTCAAACAACGAGAGGACGCCTTCGCGGTCGCGGAACGTATAGACAAAGGGAGACACGCCCAGTGCGCTCAGGTCAGCCGCCAGCGCCCCCACACCAACCAGGTGGCTGGCGATGCGCTGCATTTCCCCAACCAGCAACCGGATGTATTGCGCTCGTCGTGGAGGCTCTATGCCCATCACCTGTTCCACTGCCCCCACATAGGCGACCTCGTTAAGCATGGGAGAGAGGTAGTCCACGTTATCCATATAGCGGATACCACCCATGATGGTCCGGTTCTCCAGAATCTTCTCGATACCCCGGTGCAGGTAGCCGATGATGGGCGTGCAGCCAACAATGGTCTCTCCCTCTACGGTGAGCACGAAGCGCACAATGCCATGCGTGCCGGGATGTTGTGGCCCCATATTGAGCAGCATCTCCTGCGTGCTCAGCCCCTCAGAGGGCTCTTCATCCTCATGAAGCGCGTTTTCATTCTCATGGATAGTCATCTTCTTCCTGCCTTTCAAAACAAATTGATGACCTTTAACAAAATCCCTGGGTCAACCGTATAGGCCAATTTATCGCGCCTACTATTCCATCTCAGCCGTATGAACAGGCCGTAGGGGCCGATTTATCGCGCCCACCGCCGCTTTATCGGCCCCCCGGAAAATCTCCCCCACTCCCACCTCCATCTATTAAACCTCACCATATCACTCCCACACCCCTCACATATAAATATACCGCATTTAATTTTTCAGATCCAAGAACCGTAAGGAGTTGTCACTTCCCAGGCTCCTGTAGCCGTTTGCGAAACTTCATCTCGCAGAAGCTATTGTTTCATCCTTCCTGCCTGCTAATAAAAGTCAAAAAGAGCAAAAGAAGTGTGAAGGCTGGCCAGGCGCCGCGGCGCCAGGCCAGCCTTAACACTTCTTTTTTTAGCGCAGCCGCAGGCGGCGCATACGTGAATTGTCCTTAAATTCACGCTCACCACTGAGAACCAGCAGCCTCAGGAACTCCAGATGACGCACTATAGCAGCGCGATCGCTTCCGCCGGTTTGATACCACTGCCGCAGCCAGAGCAAGGAGGTAACCTCCTCGTCAGTAAAACCCCACTGGGCAAGCAGCTCCTTTTCGTCCTGTGTTATCGTTTCCGAAGATGATGCCATTTCAATTTGAGTATGGATGTACGGATTCATAAGTGTCTCCTTTTTGTCTGTAGAGCTTGCTTCCACAGTCTCTCATTGCTTCTGAGCTTAGTGTAGTATATGCAACGTTTCTGGATCGTTTCATCTATCGTTTCTTCTACCACCTCTGAACCAATTCAGAACATTCATCGAGATGCCCGTTCACAAGAATTTCGTAAACGTTCTCGTGGCATCTATACACAGTGTAAGAGAGGAGGGGGTTGAGATACAGCCCACAAAAGTGGTAGCGAGAGGGTTGATTTTTTGGATAGTAAAAACAGGAGGAAACGATCCTGAGCATGAGAATCATTTGATGCTGTGCGCGGCAAACACAACAAGTACCGAGAGATCTCCTGTCATTTGTCAGATTAATCAAGTCAAATGACATTCTGGCTTCTCATGTGCGAAAAACCGTACCAACCTCCGTCCATAAAGATAACAAGGATTAGTCCTCCGATAAAAGACATATAGAGATAAGAGGAAGGGTGGGTAGCAAAAGGGACAGAACACCAACCCACCCTACAGTAAGGAGATATGAGGCAATGCAAGGTTCGGATGAGGGTTCGGCGACCCTACACGCCCTGACGACGGGACTGGTTTCCTATCGCAAACCGGACGGTCTCATCTTGTCAACGGGCAACCTGTACTTCACGTCACTCGACGGCAACACTGCCATAGTATGGAGGGCTGCTCAAAGCTCGAGCCCCGGTCAGGAATTCCTCCTCTGGAGCGAGCCGGACGCGAGATTCGGCGACATCGTCTACGCACAGGTCGACGGCATTTGGTGGGGATACTTCTTCGCGACGAAAACAGGACGCACCTCGATCAGGCGCGTTCCCTTGACCGGGGGAGAAAAAGCGATCGATATCAATCCGGAGCCGATAGAGAACGTCGACGTGACCAACAGCCATCGCAACCTCGTCACCGACGGCGTGAATCTCTACTGGCAGGACGTCGATTCTGTGCGGAAGATGCCAATCCGTGGTGGTGCCGTCACCGTGCTTGACGCGACAAGCTCGAGCACACCTACCGCAGGCCTCGCTCTGCGGAACGGAAACATCATCTACGCCTCCGTGGCCCACATTCGCTACGTACCGACGAGCGGCGGTGCCATCACCTCTCCGTTAGTTAGGACGATCGCTACCGCATCGAGTCGAGTCACGGCGCTCTACGCCGTGTCCAATGGCGTCTATTGGGGTGAGGAGAGCGGCGCCATTCGGGTGAAGGTCGGATCCACGACCACGACGCTTCCATCGACCATGGGCCTCGTGCCGACATCGATTTCGACGAACGGGTATACGGCTGGCGCAGCCCAAGCGTGGACGCAGTGCGACTCGCAGTCATGTCAGCTGTACTTCGACTTCTCCGTCTCGAGTTGGTCGATGGCGATCGGCGCCGACGCTCTTGGCGTGACTGTAACATCTTCGGGGAATGTCTTTTGGGGCGATGCTACCGGCGTGCATCGGCAGATATTATGAGCGAGGATGTCGAGTCACGCCGATCTGCTGACTTACGACAATAGCGAGCGTCGGATGTGCTGAGGTACCTCAGCGCTTCCGACGGCACTCGTCCATGTGCCCACTTTGCTGTAATTTGTATTTACCTATTTTCCCTATACCTTATTTTCCGAGAATCTGGGTCTTAGGTTGTCCTTGCGCTCCACCTGCCGCGGCTCCAAGATAGTCCCCTTACATCCCAATCAGCTCCGCCTTCTCTATCACACCCTTCGCATTCCGCACCAGCGCCACGTCGATCATCCTTCCTTCGTACACGACTGCGCCCAACCCTTGCTCCTGCGCCTCCCTGTACAGCGCGTCCAGCTTGCGAGCGTAATCGACCTCATCTTGCGATGGCGCGTAGACCTGGTTGGCGACGTCGATCTGGTTGGGATGAATGGCCCATTTCCCCACGAAGCCCAGCGTTTTTGAACGCGTACACTCCCTGCGATAGCCGTCGAGGTTTTTGTAGTCTGGAAAGGCGCCATCGATAGCGTCAATGCCCGCGGCACGGGCGGCAATGGCAATCTTGTTCCGCGCGTAGTGCCAGGGATCGCCAGGATAGGCATCAGAATGCCCTTCAATAATCCTGGTGTCCATGCCTTGCGATGCGCTATAATCAGCCGGGCCAAAAATGAGCGCCTCCAAACGCGAGCTTGAACGCGCTATCTCCTCCACGTTTATCATGGCCTCAACTTCTTCAATAAGCACTTCGATGCCCATGCGTCGCGTCCGCTTCAGGCGCTTCTCTATCTGGGTAAGCAACACATCGACCCACCAGACATCTTTGGCCGACTTTATTTTGGGGACGATAATGATGTCAAAATACTCGCCCGCCTCTTCAACAATGGTGATGATATCCTGGTAAGCATACTCAGTCTCCAGGTCGTTGACGCGCACGGCCCGTGTTTTCTTCCCCCAATCCAGCGTTTTCAGCGCGTGGATGACCTTTGCTCTCGCCCCCACCTTCTCATTCGGCGCAACAGAGTCTTCCAGGTCGAGAAACACCAGGTCGGCGCTGCTGGCGGCAGCCTTCTCTATCATGCGCTCGTTACTGGCTGGTGTTGACAATTCAGAGCGTCTCAGGCGCATTGCGTTTTCCCTCCCTTGTGCTCATCCGGCCTGTTCCCGTCATAGCTCTTTCCCCTCCGCGTTCTTGCGCGCCGCCGCCATTTTCTCTTCCCAGGCCCGCTGTTGCTCCGCGAAGTGCGCTTTTGTGGGAATCATCACGCGCCGTTTGAAGGAGAGAACCGTTTCACCGCGCTGGTTATAGGCGATGGTCTCGACTGTAACAATGCCAATATCTGGTTTACTGCTGGTGAGTCTCTTGTCGAGCACCTTTGTTTCCGCGTAGATAGTATCGCCGTGAAAGGTTGGGGCAAGATGCTTGACGTATTCAAATTCGAGATTGGCGACGGCATTGCCGCTCACGTCGGCGACGGACATGCCAAGAGCGATACTGAAAATGAGCGGGCCTGCCACCAGGCGCTGCTTATAGCGGGTATTCTCGGTATAGTTCGCGTCAATGTGCAGCGGATTGTGATTCATGGTGAGCATACAGAAAAGGGTATCATCGTATTCAGTGATGGTGCGCCCTGGCCAGTGTTTGTAGAGGGCGCCGACCTCAAATTCTTCATAGCAGCGACCAAATTGCATGGGTGTCTCCTTATTTCCTATACTTTATATTGCTCCAATAAATGGCGGGCGATTACCAGGCGCTGTATCTCGCTGGTACCCTCGCCCACCAGCATAAAGGGAGCATCGCGGTAGTAGCGTTCGACATTGAATTCTTTGGTATAGCCAAAGCCACCGTGGATACGCAGGGCATCCAGGGTGACCTCCTGGCACATTTCGGAGGCGAAGAGCTTCGCCATGCCGGCCTCCAGGTCGCAGCGCTCGCCGCGATCTTTCTTACGCGCTGCCTTTTGCAACAGCAGGCGCGCGGCTTCGATCTTCGTCGCCATGTCCGCCAGTTTGAGTTGAATGGCCTGGTGTTGTGCTATAGGCTTGCCAAAGGTGGTGCGCAGTTGCGCGTAGGTAATCGCATCGTTGAAGGCGGCCTGGGCAAGGCCAACCGCGCGAGCGGCAACATTGATGCGACCAACTTCAAGGCCGCTCATAGCATGTTTAAAACCTTCTCCTTCGCTGCCACCAAGCAAGTTGGCGGCTGGAACGTGTACCTCGTCAAAGACGAGTTCAGCCGTCTCCACACCCTTGTAACCGAGTTTTTCAAAGGTGCGGCTGACCGTCAAGCCTGGCGTGCCCTTTTTGACGAGAAAGACGCTCATGCCGCGATAGGGAGGTTGAGCAGCGGGGTTGGTGCGCGCCAGCACAGCGAAGATGCTGGCATGAATTCCATTGGTGACCCACAGCTTGGCGCCATTGATCACATACTCCTCTCCATGCCGCGCGGCGGTCATGGCGATGGCCTGCACATCACTGCCCGCGTTCGCCTCAGAGATACAAAGTCCCCCGCGCTGATGGCCTTCTGCCATGATAGGGAGGAAGCGCTGGCGCTGCTCTTCTGTACCGTGCTCTGCATTCATATAGGCAACGAGCACGTGTGTGTTGACGATACCGGCAAGGCTCATCCAGCCGCGCGAGAGCTCTTCGACGATCTTGACATAGGTGGCAAAATCGAAATCGAGCCCGCCGTAGGCCTCTGGAATCGTGGCACTGAAGATGCCCATGGTTTTCAGTTTCTCGACAAGTTCAAAGGGATAGCTATCGTCGTGTTCGAGCTGGTGGGCATTGGGGATAACTTCGCGATCTACAAAACGCCGCACCTCGGCGATGATGAGTTGCTTTTCGGCCTCTAACGGAGCATCCAGGCTTTCCATACTATTACTCTCTTCTGCGTAGGCGGCGATCCGCGTGTTCCAGTAAGAATGCTTTGAAGGCCAGCGCTGTAGCGGAGAGATGTTTATCCTTGAGATGGACGATGCGCCATTGACGCATAATGGGAAAACCTTCCACATCAAGAATCACCAGGCGATTGGTTTCCAGTTCCATATCGAGGGCAACGCGAGAGATGAGCGCAATACCGAGGCCAGCTGATACGCCCTGCTTTATCGCGCTGTTATTGCCCATATGCATACTCACATGCAGCGGAACTTCTGCCTCCTGCATCACGTTTTCAATGGCAGCACGTGTCCCTGAACCTTCTTCACGGAGGAGGAAATGTTCCTTCTCCAGTTCTTGTAAGGGCACCTCTACGCGTCCTGCGAGTCGATGAAAAGGCGCGGCGACAAGCACAAGCTCGTTGGGTAAGAAAGGTTCAATGACAACGTGAATATCGTCTGGAACTCTGCCGACAATAGCCATGTCAATCTGATTATTCATGATTCTTTCGACCAGCGCGGCACGATTCACCACGTCGAGCGATATTTCGACCTCAGGATAGCTCTGGTGGAATTTTCCCAACAACCCGGGAATTACATAGGTGCCAACCGTTGTGTCAGCTCCCACACGGAGGCGTCCATGATCCGGACTACGCATTTTTTCCATTGTTTCCAGAGTTTCATCGATGACAGAAAAAATCTTCTGGCTGTAATGATGAAGTTGCTCCCCGGCGTCTGTGAGGTAGGTTTTGCGACCAATTTGCTCAAATAACTTGACGCCTAGAACCTCTTCAAGCTGGCGTATCTGGGCGGAGACGGCTGGCTGGCTGAAATGTAGCTCCTCAGCTGCACGTACATAACTACAGTGTTTGGCAACGATCTGAAATGTTGCTAGCTGGTGCAGGTTGAGCGTTTGCATGGATTCCCCTTACAGTCAAACATACACAGTTATTTAGTACCATCCTGGCAGGATATGTCAACTGCTTTCTCTTCCTCGCCGGCCTATTATTGTAATCACCCAATCTAAAACAAGGTTGCACCCTCCTGGTGTCACGTTGTACCATAATATGACAGATGACTCACATGTTCCTATACATCACAAGGATTTTGACGGTGCAACTATTCCGATGGCGGAGTCGGCAGAGATCCCAACCCAACGTAGAAAAGTCTACAACGCGGCTACTCCCCGAGACATCCTGGGCCAGCGAGCCAATGCCATCAGGGATCCCGCCCGTAGGAAAGGTGGTCGTGACGATTTCTCGCCAGTTTGGCAGTGGGGGCGCCGATATTGGGCGCATTCTGTCCCAAAAGAGCGGTCTCAACTACGTTGATCACGAAATTATCGATGAAGTCGCGCGGCGTCTGGGGGTGAATGTAGAACTGGCAGCGCATCAAGATGAACAAACATCAAGCACCGTCGGGCATATCCTCGAGGCAATGCAGTTGAGCAACCCGTTCGTGGTCAATTATAGTACTCTGTATGGGCAGGGAAAAGGAGCAACGCCCTCAAAAGAGGAGCCCTATTTTTACCTGACGCAGAAGGTGGTGCTGGAACTGGCAACGGAAGGCAACGCGGTCATTATCGGACGCGGTTCGCAGTTTCTACTACACAACGTACCGCGCACACTGCACATCTATATCTTTGCTCACCTCGACCAGCGTATAGAGAATGTCATGAAACACTTCCAGCTTGATC
>JBGQJX010000187.1:0-8091 GCA_041499255.1 Ktedonobacteraceae bacterium
ATCCTTCGGGTAGAAGTACAGCACAATGTCCGACTTTCCAAGATACTTCTCAAGGCTTACTGGCGCGCCTGATTGGTCTGGCAGTGTGAAGTCTGGAGCCAGGTCGCCAACCTGCACCTTGCCCTTCGCCGGTAGCGCCCGATTGTCATTTTTGCTCACGAAATATCCTCCTTATTACATAGTAGTACATACCATGGTTACATATCCTAGAGCTACACATTGCACTGTACCGTCGGCACCGGGATCAAACGCGTAGTCGCATCAGGATGGGGCACTGTATTGTCGAGCGTTCCCGTGTCAACTACCACATCCTCTCCATTGAAGGAAAGAGCAAAGCGATCCAGGCTCCTTGGCGCCGGTCCATCCAGGTATTCACCAGTAACATTATAGTGCGAACCGTGGCAGGGACATTTGAAGCTCACACAGTCGTCGCGAAACGGTACAGTACAACCCAGGTGCACGCACCGTTGAAACAACGCAATCCAGTACGAACCATCTCCATCTTTTACAATCGTCTCCGCGGCAAACTGGTCCTCAAGCGTCGTCCCCTTCAATGAGAACTCTGTGTCTTTAGCCAGGTGCACCAGGTAGGTTTTAGCAGGCTGCCGATAGAAAATGCCCGCTTGATCGAGCTTGAATTCACCCGGCTTAGCAGCTGGAAAATCTGCTTTTTTGCCAACTGTCAATGCCGAACCAAACTGACCTACCAGGTTCGGGTAGAGCATAGTAAGCGCGCCAGCCACACTTGCGGTTGCCGACAATCCCCATACTGCATACAAAGATCGACGAAGGAAACGCCGCCGCGACAATCGCTCTTTTGCGATTTCAGCCGCTTCGGCCCCTCCTCCATGTAACAGTTCATATTGTTGTGGTGTGATCGCAGGTCTATCGATAATACTCATGATAATTCCACTCTCTTTTGGCTGATGTCTCCCTCTCACTCTCACCTGCCAACCATATATGCCTATTGCACTGTTGTGCCCCAGCAAGACATATACCTCAATTGGAGCAGGTGTACATCGACAGATCTGTGTATTTTCTTCTCCCCTTACTCCGGCATACCCCTGGACAGAATTACCTACCGCAGTCCTCAGCAAGATCGATCCTGAAGTGGTCTCCTTCGCTGAAACAATCTATTGCGGAAAAAGGCTTGACCGTGCGTTGGAGAGATCAATTCGAGATACGATGGCATAGAGAGAGGGGCTTTCTTTTGGAGGAAATAGAGGAGGAACCCATGATTTACACTGCCAGAACAGAACATGTTAGAGAACGAGTATGTGTTCAGGCGAGGTCGTGCTTTATGGCATAGCGGGTTGCTGCGCTGCGTGAGGTTATGCCCAGCTTCCTGTAGATGGAACTGATATGAGAATGGACAGTGCGGGCACTCAGAATCAGCTTATCGGCTATCTGGAGGTCTGTCAGACCACCCGCCACCAGGCGCAGCACCTCCACCTCTCGTGTCGTAAGACCACCAGCATAGACAGGTGACGAGGCCACGGTCGCATTCGGTGATAGTATTGGTTCTCTTCCCTTAGAAGCCAGAACCTGCTTCGGCGTTAAGACCTGTCCCTTAGCCCAGGCGCTGGCAAAGATTTTCTCTCCGAGATGGGCGCGCGCAGCCGCTACTGACTGGTCATAGCCGCCACACTCGACAGGCGGAATAGGCACTCCAATAGCGTCGCGTATAGCCTCCGCGGCCCCCCAGAACTGTGCCGCCCATGCAAACTTCCCCTCTGCCGCAACTAATTCCCCTAATCTCACCAGGCACACCGCAATTACCCACTTTTCTCCCAACTTTTCTGAGATTGCCAGGCTCTCATCATACAGCCGGTGTGCGGCAGTGTGGTCGCCCCGCGCAACAGCCATCTTCCCTAAAACTGAAAGTGACTCTGCCGTGCCATGCCGGTGCCCCATTGCTCGGTAAAGTTCTACACTCTTCTCCACCAGTGAGTATGCCCTCTCTACGTCGCTCTCACTGAGAGCTAACTGCCCTGATAAGCAATAAGATGCCGCAATCCCTTCTTTGAAACCCACCTCCCTGGAAAGCGTGAGACATTCATCAATCAGCATATGCACCCTCTCTTGATCGCCCTGGGAAGCAAAGAGCGCATATGCCAATTGAGAAAGCGAATGGGCAACGCCCCTTTTGTTCTCAACCTCCCCGAAGACCGCTATGCTCTCTTCGAACAGTGCACACGCCCTGCTATACTCGCCTTGACTGTAAGCCAGCAATCCCAGGGAGAAAAGTGAGTAGGCGACGTAATCTTTATTGTCCGCTTCTTTGCACTGTTCCAATGTCTGCTCTATCAGCGAGCGGCACGTATGTGTATCTCCCTTCGCCCAGGCGATAGTTCCCAGCATATAGAGGGAACGTGCGATACCCTGTTGGTCTTCGAGGTCCCGGTATAGTGACAGGCTTTCCTCAGACAGTGCCTCTGCCCACACATAATCACTCTGAATAAAGGTCAGACTTGCGGCAGCAAAGAGCGCCTTTGCTCGAACGGCTATCGAAGCCCCTGCACTATCCGTCAGTGCCCGCTCCAAAAAATTTCTCCCTTCACTCCAGTGACCCCGCACCCACCAGAACATCCACAACGCACCACTCAACCGCAAGGTCATCTCCCTCCCATCTCTACTGCGCTGCTGATCCTCTTCGTCTTCCGCCTTTTCTAGCGACCACCTCAGCGCCGCCCGGAGGTTGTCATGCTCTCGTCCTAACCGCTCCAACCATACAACTTGACGCTGGCCCAGGAGTTCTGGCTCCGCCTTCTCCGCAAGCCAAAGGTAAAAAGTCGCGTGCGCGCCTCGAGTAGCCTCCATTCCCCCACTCACAACCAGGCACTCCAGCCCATACTCGCGAATCGTTTCAAGCATCACAAGGTGTGGCTCTTCTCCATCCTGTTTTATTTGTTGCAGTAAACTCTTGTCAATAAGTGATGACACACCATCCAACACATATGCCGGACTATCTCCAAGACTGCTATATAGAGCCTCCACCGCCTCCAATGTGCAGCCATTGACAAAGACAGAGAGTCGACTGAAAAGGAGCTGCTCCTTGTCATCAAGCAGATCATAACTCCACGCAAGCGTGTTACGCAGGGTTTGCTGCCTCGCAGGAACATCTTGTGCTCCGGTCGTCAACACCTGCAATCGATGTTCCAGGCGTGCCAGCAGCGCCTGGGGAGGAAGTAGTTTGATACGCGCCGCTGCCAATTCAATAGCGAGAGGCAACCCGTCCAGGCGTACACAGATCTCAGCAATGGTACGGGTGTTGGCCGCAGTCAACTGGAAGTCAGGCTTGATAGACTTCGCACAATTCAGAAAAAGAGACACAGATGCATAATCTAAAAGAGCTTCGCTCTCTGGAAGACGTGTAAGATCCGGTAACGACAATGGCGGTACGGGAAACTCGTGTTCACCACGAATGTGCAGCACAGCACGGCTGGTTACCAGAATCTTGAGGTAAGGGCAGTCAGCCAGCAGGTCCGAAAGCCTGGGTGCCGCCATTAATACCTGCTCGAAGTTGTCCAACAGTAGCAGCAGATGCTTGTCTTGCAGATAGGCCTTCAGGAGATCGAGCATAGGTTGATCCTTGATCTCTTTTAGCCCAAGCACTCGAATGATAGTGGGAACGATCAGGTCAGAATCACGAATGGGAGCTAGCGAAACAGAACAGACGCCATCAGCATAGTCATCCTGTAAATCAGTTGCCATCTGAATCCCCAGGCGCGTTTTGCCCACCCCTCCCGTGCCTGTAAGAGTCAAGATGCGCACCTCTGGTCGTTGCAAGAGAGCACATGCTGCTTCTACCAACTGCTTGCGCCCAATTAATGGAGTAAGCTGCGCAGGCAGATTGTAGTATCGCACGTTCAATTGGTCCAACATGCGTTCAACTCCCCCGAAACTTCAGCAAAGTTCCTTCGCCCAGGATGATGCAAAAGACAATGTTATATCTAGCGAGTGTTGCCGCACTCACTATATTCTACTGAGGGAGGTTACAATACCCTACTAGTCTGACTGGCTTTATGTGAAAGCAGGGGTGCAGGGGATGGCATTCCCTGACTGGGTTCCAGGTCTGCGCCCTGGCCTCTGCCCACCGGCCCGCGCAGCGGGCAACAGTTCCAATGCAGTGTGACAGAACACTACTGAGAGGAGATATTCAACGGCGTGCTTAGCTTGTTGCAGCCGCGAGGAGGTGACCAGAGGAATCAGGGAGTACAGCGAATAGTCATGATAGTTGCTCTGTGACAACTTCTTCAAGTTCAGCGGCTCGTTTTAGCGCTCGAAACTGTAACACTTTGACGTTCGCCGCCGTCAATCCCATTCTTGTAGCAGTAGCTTTTATCGAGAGATGAAGGAGAAAACGGCATTGCAAGACCTCGCGATGCCGCTCAGGTAACGCTTGCAGGAGAATCTGTACTCGCTCCGTCGCCTTATTGATTAACTCTCTCGGCTCTTCATCAGCCGGAAAATCCAAACCAACATCCAATAATTCATCCAATGAGCTTATCGGTAGACGATAATAAGCTCGCCAGTAGTCAGCAATGGTCGTACGCGCAACTAAATAAAGCCATTGCTGCATACTTTGTCGGCCCCGCGCGTAATCAATGCTACTGACTACTTTAAGGAATATTTGCGACGTCAGGTCCTCGGCTTCCTCCTTGTTACCTACCTTGCTATACACATAGCGATAAACCTGGCTAAGATTCTCTCGAAAAAATGTCTGGATTTCCTTTTCATCAAGGAGATTTTCTCTGATTTCTTCTAAAGGCGATAGTGTTGGCATAGGGCATTCACTTCTCTCCAAAACTGGTTCATAAGAGAACAAGAGAGTGGATATATTGTTCCATCGGCCGCTTGTTGATAGGTATCAATCAGTGTTTGTTTCTCTACATATACCTCCAAGAAATCAGGAATACATCGGCAGAATCGTGTATTTCATCCTCTTCGCTGCTGAAAATCTTCTAGACCAAATTACGGAGTAGCATTTATCGCGCAAGCTTTCGCCCCCGCATATCATAAATGTCCTGCCATTACAGGCAATCTTGTAACCTCTCGCGAATCTACTCGTGAAAGAACGAACAATAGCCGAAGCAATATTCAGCAGAAACTCATGGTTTGGGGCAAGCCGCATTCAGAGAATCCGTATGGGCGGGGGCAGGGAAAAGGGGAGTGGGGACGCAGCCGCATCCGGGGGATGATGAAGGCAGCGTCGCCCTGTCTGCTGATGAGCGCAGTCGCATTTGGGGAGCTAAGAACGCTCAAAATTTTCGTTTCAATTTGATTTAGACTTGGCCGACTTGGTATCCTGGCTTCTGGATCTTTCAAGCGTAACAGAAAATAAGGAACCGCTTCTCAGAAAATTGTAGGGTGCGATCCTACGACCTGATCACCTCGTTCAGATCCCGGCCAAGATCCTTCAGCAGCACCATCGCGGCATTCCTACCAGGCGCGCCGGTGACCGAGCCCCCTGGATGGGTGGTCGCGCCCGTCTGATAGAGACCTGGAATCGGCATGCGGTGCTGGGCATAGCCAGGTACCGGTCGCAACGTTTCCGACTGGGAGGGTCCCATATCCCCACCATGACAACTCCCATGCCAGTTGTGCCGGTTGTAGCGTTCCAGGTCAAGCGGGCTGCGGATCTCAGAGGCCAGAATCTTGTCATCGGTCAGGTTGGGCGCGTACTGCCGCAATTGCTCAAGATTGTTCACAGCTACCATTTCCTTGATCTCGTCCCACTTCTCTGGCCCCTCGCGCAGCGCATAGGGTTGTAAGTTGATCACCTTCACCATATGTTTACCTACGGGAGCACGAGAGGGGTCTTCCACAGAGGGAGTCAGCACAAGTAGCACCGGCTGGTCGGTGGCTACAATGCCATGATTAAAGTCGCTTTCCACGCGCAGTTGCCGCCCGGCAGTTTGAGCCACTCCCGCCGCTACAATTGACAAACTGCCTCCCTCGACTGAGAACTTCGGCGGCTCGGTCGTAGCATAGTGAGTAACGAACATCGTCCGGCCAGCCTTGTAGGTCTCCACTCCATACAGGAAGCCATCGCCCCATGCCTCCGGGGGTGCCATCTGCACCAGGTGCTTGACATGTATAGAGGAGACCACAGCTTGACGAGCGCGAAACTGTTCACCCGCTTCGGTCTCGACACCTACACACCGCCCGCCCTCGATAATCAACCTGCTCACCGGCTTATTGGTGAGGATAGTTCCCCTGTGGTCCTCAATTATACGCTTTAGCGCCTGGGGCAGGCTGCCGGAACCACCCTTAGGAATAGCCCAGCCATTGCGCTGGCGACCTGCCACAAACGAGTAGGCAAGCAAACCTGTTCCAGGTCGCTCGGCCGGCTGCACTGTCCCTTCCGCAAACCACACCATCCATGACTTCACGTGCCAGTCCTCAAAGGCGCTGTCAATAATATCCCATGCCGAGAGCGCCTGGCGCCGCATCCAGATCGCGCCCTGAGGATGCGCTGCCAGCTCCTCGGCGATCGATGGATCCCAGCCAACAGGGGTATAACGCATCCTATTAAAAATCGGCGCCACATTGCGCCATTCAGACATCATCCTGCGATATGTCTCTGCATCTCGCCGGGAGAATCTGGCGACCTCTTCGCAGGTACGGTCGATGTCCATCCACTGCGTAATAGAGGTTCCATCTGGGAACACCACGTGGGAGACTGGATCAGCCTGGATGTATTCCATCCCATACTCGGCCAGCGGCAGCTCCTGGTTGCTCCAGATCGGGCTTTGCATAAAGATTGCATGCGTGGTTGAGCAGGTATCATGGAGGAAGCCTGGTATCGTCAATTCCTCTGTCATTGTATTGCCGCCAACCACCGGCCGGGCTTCGAGAATCAGGCACGAGAAACCTGCTTTCGCCAAATATGCAGCCGTAATCAAGCTGTTATGGCCCGCTCCAGCCACTACGATATCAAAGTGCTCAGTCATCCTCATCTCCTAATCCGTAGGGGCGTGGGCTTGCCCCGCCCACGGCGGCAATCCTCTAGAGTAACCCAACGCTGGCCAAATCCTGGCGCAGGGCTTCGCGCTCGTCACCCGTCACCTGCTGCAAAGGCGAGCGCACCGCACCACCCACTAAACCTAGCAGATCACACCAGGCTTTCAGGTACGCGATCGGCATCAAACGCCGGGTAGGCCAGGGATCGCGGAGCCATTTATCGAATATTTTACGTGCTGGTTCGAGGCTGCGGGCGATTATAGCGGCTTCATCAATCTTGCCCTGAAGAACGAGTGCAGTGTAGTCTTTCATCAGGGTCTGGCCGGGTTTTTGCAGGGTAAATAGCGCTGCCGAGGACATGTAGAGGCGGCAGCCCGCCTCAACCATCAGAGAAAACCAGAGGCGCTCAGCAGGATTGCTGACCAGAATGCGGTCACCAACAAGGCGCAGCGTTTCCATAGTATGTCGCATGTCAGGAGAATTTTTGACGGCAACGACATTTTCAAGGTCAGCCAGCCGGTTGACCATCTCGGGGCTTAGCACTATTCCCGTATATCCTGTGTTAGTGATAATTATTCCCCCATCAGTGCGATCGGATATATAACGGAAATAGTCGTAGATCTGATCTTCATCGTAAGCCATGAAATAAGGATTGCCAACCGCTAAATAGTCGGCACCGATACGCTCGGCGTGGTGAGATAGCTCCACACTCTCCTTTACCGAGGAATGGCCCGTGTGTATTACAACCGGAATACCAGCGCCGCCGCCTTTGCATTCGTCAACCACAATTTCGGCGGCACGTTTACGCTCTTCTGTCGTGAGCGCCCAGAACTCGCTCATAAAATGGCCGCAATAAATACCGTCCAGCAGTTTGTTGTCGATGCAGTATCGAATGTTGTGCCTCAACCCTTGCTCGTCAAGTTCATCGTCGGGTGTAAAAGGATAGGGAACAGCGCCCCAGACTCCGCGCAGCTTTGCCCGTGCGTAGGACTTGGCATTTGAGCGGCTATAGGGCATAGGCCTGTTTACAAGACTCATCGATTACTCTCCTTTCAAAGGACGTTAGGAAATACCTGCCGTCGTTGGAAATTACAGCCTTTACAAAATACACGCTTCACTCGATGC
>JBGQJX010000188.1:0-8076 GCA_041499255.1 Ktedonobacteraceae bacterium
ATTGAGACGAAGAAAGCGTATCAATCCCTTTAAGAAGGAGGCTCTTTCCAAAGTGGCAGCGTCATGAAGAAGGTCGAACCCTGCCCTTCTGTGGAGCCAAACCAGAGGTGTCCCCCGTGCCGCTCCACCAGTTCACGACTCAGGTAAAGTCCTAACCCCGTTCCCCCAATGCCCGAAGCCTGTGCATTATCTGCCCGTGCGAAGCGGCTAAAGATGCGCGATTGCTGGTCCTCAGGAATGCCTATGCCATAATCCCGAATGCTCAGCACGGCCATCTTGGCGCCAACCTCTTTATGAATGTTGATTTTGATCGGCCCTCCCTGGGGGCTATACTTGATGGCATTGCCAATGAGGTTGGCCAGCACCTGCTCCATGCGCCCTGCATCAAGAGAAAGCACAAGGTGTGGGGGCGTCGTTGGCAAAGAGATTTCATGACGATTAGTGGTCATTTGCTGTCGTTTCACCACCCGCCGGGTTAGCGCCACCAGGTCAGTTGGTTCATCGTGCAATACAAGCTGCCCTGCCTGGAGGCGTGTCACATCGAACAAATCCTCGGTGAGTTCATCGAGCCGCTGTGTCGCCCTGTCAATTTCATGAAGAGCCTCAGCCTGCCACTCAGCAAGGGCTGGGCCTTTTCCTCGTGCGCTCTGCAGAAGCAGCATTTGCGCGTAGCCTTTCAGCACCATTAGCGGGTTGCGCAATTCATGCGCGGCGATACTGAGGAATTCATCTTTGATCTGTTCGGCCTCTTTGAGTGCTGTCACATCCTGGTGTACCACGACCGCGACTGGTTCCCATTTCGCCTGGTGCGGGGTCGCTGTCTGTTCAGACAATCCGTCCAGATGGGGGATAGTAAGTTTGACAGCGCTCACCAGC
The DNA here is from genome assembly GCA_041499255.1 of Ktedonobacteraceae bacterium. Lineage (GTDB taxonomy): Bacteria > Chloroflexota > Ktedonobacteria > Ktedonobacterales > Ktedonobacteraceae > UBA11361. The sequence continues at coordinate 877 of JBGQJX010000188.1, forward strand.
AGCGGGAGCGTTGTGCCATTTGGATGGCGAATGGTCTCCTGGTGCTGTCGAATAGTCATTGTCAAGTCATCTTGCACTGCCATCCGTGTTGCCAATTGTTCAGTTGCAAGAGGGCGACCATTGGCGCCGAAAACGTGTATGCCGTTCTCCATAAGAAACTCGTGCATAGGTTGCCCAATTTGCCAGACCGCCCCCCACATGGTGGTGGCGGCGCGATTGGCGAGCACAAGCCGGGCATCATGTCCCCGAACGAGATAGACGCTGGTGGGGAGTTCATCAAGGATCAACAGGAGCAAGGCCCGGCGCGCCTCCGTTTCAGCATGTTCCCGGCGTTCGTTTAAGAGGCGTCGAGCTTCAGTGACGTCATGCCAGACGACGACAGCCCTGGATCCATTGCCTGGAAGATCCTCCCTCTCTAATAATGGGCCGGAAAGCGCTGGGGGCAGACGCAGTAGCGAGGCATTGACAAAGTACTCCCGTATCTCATTCCCTTCATCCGGTATGGTGACAGTGATATCCTGTACCACCTCATCATTGAGCGTATGTCTTGCAGGCGCATAGAGCAATTCCTCCATTGCTCGCTCGCCTCCCGGACCCACTGCCAGGGCTTCGCGTAACCGGCGAGCATTGCCATTCTCACGTAGAATGTTGCCTTGATCATCAAGGAGAGTGACGCCATCGACAATGCTTTCAAAGATACGATCCACTTCCTGGGCTCGCATCTGGGCGGCACGGTACAGGCGCGCATTTTCCAGGGCGACTGCCGCCTGGGTGGCCAGGCCGACAAGTACCACCTCGTCTTCCTGGGCAAATCGATGCGGTTCTGTATGACCCAAAAGCAACCCGCCCCGCACCTGTCTGCTATGATCAAGAACTGGTGCACCTAGAAAACTACGCACCTCGGGATGACCGGTAGGAAACCCCACGGAACGTAACTCTTCCTTCGGAAGTTGCCCCTGCACATAAGCAGAAGCTGCCTGCTTGACTGCAATCCCGGAGTCGGTGGACGTCGTGGGCTGAGATGGCCCTGGTTTGGAGTGAAAGGTGAGGACATCAGGCACGAGGACTGAAACACCATGGTGAAAAATAGGAGCAAGCAGACCATTTCCACCTAATTGCATATGACGAAGCAGCGTTTCCTGTTCTAGAGTCACTCCTACGACGGCGGCAAGATAAAATAAATGTCCCTCTGAAGGCGCCAATGGCTGGCCTTCCTCGCTTATTGGTCGCAAGGTAAAGGCCGCGATCATTGCACCGGTGAGTTCGCAGGCAGTTTCGGCGATAAGATGGAGCAGGCGCTCTTCATTCAATTCACTCATGAGTGCTGCGCCCACACGACTTAAGGCAGCGATTCGTTCAGCGGCTGGCAACAACCTGCTGCCGTGGTTGTTATTCAATCGCCACCTCCTATGGCTTTATGAAACGCGTACCTGCAGCATGTCCCTTCTTCCAACCCAATCATAAAGCATAAGTGCTACAGAACGCAACACTTTTCCTCTACATTCCAAAAGATTTTAGAGAATTTCATGGAAGTTTGTGCACACAATTTTTAGAAGTAATGGAACCGAATCTACTGCTCAGTAAAAATTTGTTCCGGCCATCACTGATAGAAAGTCATAAGCTTGTCGAATTTTCTCGGTTAGCGCGACTGCCGCTTAATCCAGGGTAATAGTGAGTCGCACTACCCCTGCGCGCTGTGAACGTACTGTCAGGTTCACAGTTGAACGTCGCGGTCCTTTCAGCACCCACTCAACTTTGCAGCGGTTATCAGTTGGAGAGCCATGGCTGAACCAGGCCCAGATTTTGTTGATGAATACCAGTGCTTCGTAGATTACTTCCTGCGACGGCTGCGCCCCTCTTGTTGCAAAGCTATATCAAGTGTCTCGTGCAGTCGCTCAAAATCATCGACGTCGAGCTGCAATTCGACGACCGGCAGATCATCGGGCCTGGCTCGTCCCTCCTCAAAGAGTTGCAGGACCATCACCAGTTCTACCTCCACCTCCACCATACCGTTCTCATGCTCTTCAATTATCTCCTCGTCTTCATCATCGTCATCATCTTCGGAAACAGCCTGGATAAATTCAATATTCGTACGTACGCAGCGGAAACGCCCGGAAATTTTCAGCGCATCAGTCGAAAGTTCCTCGGCCAATTCGCGCACCACTTCCATCATTTGCACGAATGCATCCTGTAATTGCTCGAGTGCGTCGTCATCATCTCCTTCATCGGTCTCGCTCGTAGCAGACAAACTGCTGCCCTCTACGGGTTGCTCATTAGCAGCGCCTGTATTCCCCTCTGGTAATCGCTGGCGTGCCAGGTCATTCAGTCGTTCAAGGGCCTGCGCAAATGCGGGAGAAAAAGTAGCACCTTCACGCTCACTTGATTTCGCGCCTTCTCCATTTAGCTCATCACCGTTACCATCTTCATCATTTTCGTCATCCTCGTCGTCTTCATCAAGGCCTACTGCCGACTCCACTATTAATATCTGTTGGTGTAGCTGCTCAGCCACTTCCTTACTCATATAGGCCATAACCTTTGCTTGCCTTGATGCCGCAAGCAATTGAAAAGATGGCCAGTCCCGGTAACGATCTCGATTACGCAAGAAGCGCATCTCCACCATTCCCAACGTATCCAGCCGCAATGAAAGTTCCATCAAATCCTCCTCTTAAGCGTCCAGCTCTCTTCACCGCAATGATGTTCTTCTTGTATGGATGAAAGTTTATATCAGGAAATTTCGAGATCGTATCCTACCACAGAATCATTGAAGATAGCTTGCTTAAATATTTCTTGCCGGGCCAATACCATCATATCACAAGTGGCATCAGGGGGTACATGATTACTACAGCTGGTTTTTCGACCTAAAAATCTTGCACTGTCTGCTTTTTACTGGGTGGAACAATAAAAGATATCAGAACTCGGCGACTCAAACGATAAGCATAGTGTGGTGATCGTCACAGAACGTATTTGGGACAATAAAAGATATCAAAACTCGGCGACTCAAACGGTGAGACCGTTCGGCTGAGCGGCGTCACCACCATCACATCAACTCCTGGCTGCGAGGAGAAGAACGAGGCTTTGTAGGTGACGTGCTCGGAATCCAGTATATGCAGCAGAGTGGGATAGACATCGCCATGTTTGACAAAGACCAGTATGCTCGCACGATCCGCGCTGGCAACTGCATCAGTGTAAGCGGGAATACGATTGATGGCCATATCAGGATGGATGATCGCCAGCGGATCGGCCATGATGATCTGGTTCTTTGTCTTGAACGAGATCGGGTAAGCAAGTAGATTCGTGGCCCAGGCATACTGAATGTGCTCCTTCTCCATATACGCGATGATCGGCTCGTAGTTGGCCGGAGCAATTGTGCAGTAGGCTGACTGGAAAGCGAGGTCAGGATTAGTAATGCCGTAAGTCGCGGCTTGCCCGGTAAGATAGACAAGCAGCAGTGCGAATGGCGCTACCAGCGTTCCGAAAGAGGGCCGTGCGTGTACCGGAGCGCTCGCCTGAGCTGGTCCTGCTGATTGCGCGGACCCCGAACCACGCTCGTAGAGAAGCATGCTCACGAGTGTGAGAACAGTGGCAAAGAAGAAAGGTAGCGCGAGCACCAGGGGTGAAGCATAACGCCCACCGAAGTCAGCATTGCACGAGATGAGAATGGAGGATGAGGCCGTACTGATGCAATAGAGCACCGCTGAACAGGTACCGAACAGGGCCGGCAAGACCACGAGGGTCCGAGCACGTAACATGATGGGGTAATGCCATCTGAACGAGGCAAGCACCATACCCGCCGAGGCAAGGATACACACCACACTGATAATGAGCAATGGCTTATGGATAATGTTCAGGAGCGGTCCTTCAAGCGGCGTCCCACCGCCGATAACGCGAGGCGCGACGCACCTCACGTACCGCGTGCTCACCTTCGCAATGGTCACCAGCCGTGCAAGGTTCCAACCTCCCCCCAGGCCAAAGATGTAGTGGATATTCTCCCAGTTATTCTGAATGCCCCAGATAATACCAGGCGTAAAGCCGATCACGCATGTAGGGATTGCAGCAATCACCAACAATAGCCTCCGCAGTGATTGTGTGCTCGCTGCAACGAACGGCTCTCCCCCCTTCACACGTTTGCCAATCTCCGCCAGACGATCGAGGATGATCCACAGTGCTGCTGCCAGAATAGCCACCGAGACCAGAGGATAGATCCACATGCCAAAGCCGACAATGAAACCTACTCCCGCCCAGCGCCACGCCAGTTCGCCATTGGAGGCTCCTTCATGCCAGCGTGTCGTCAGGCGATGGATTGCGATAAGCAGCAGAAGCATAATCACAAATGATTCAATCCAGCCGCCGCCGGTACGCATTTCGATAATGCCATCATAAAGAGGGGGAAGCGCTGCGGCAAGTGCAGCAACAATGGTAAAGCATCTCCTGGCATAGAGAGGGAGCCGCGCGGCTTTCGCTAGCAGCGAGGCCAACCACCATGTCGAACTAACCAGAACCAGTGAAAAGGCAGTAGCCTCGGCGCGCAATGCCGCCACGGAGGGACCAAAGATGGCAAAGAGGAAAGCCACCAAGTAGGCTTCCAGGCTTCCGAAATACGGTATGCCGTAAAAGTAAATTGGACGTTCACCTTGCAAAATATGCTCGGCTTGAATACCGAGTAGCGCCTCGTCCCCGTCTAGTGTGCCATGCGTCCGTATGATCAGCCAGATGCGTATGATAACTGCCACTAGCAAACACAGCCAGAGCGGCGAAAGCAGCCATGTATACCAGCGCTTCTCTTGCGTTTGTACGGTATTATCGGAAGTGTCGGCAGAACTTGTTGAGAACGTTTCTTTAGCTGGTACCTTTTTATTAAACTTGCCTTTACTTGTGGGTGATGACACAACCACAATTCGTTTGTCAACGCTCATAATAATTAATCAAAACCCTCCAGGTAATGCTTTGCCCGGTATCAAATTGAAAATTGAAATCCATCTATGTTTTATTGCAACTTACTCAAGATACTCTGCAATTATTAGACGAATCATATAGAAGGTCAAGAGAAAAAAGTAGGATAAATGGGCTATGTATGTACCCAGTTACCTTTTCATCCTGGACTGAATGTTAGCCTGACGTTGCACAGTGCTTGCTTGAATCGCTTGCTCGATTAGCAGGGAGATTGTTGCTTCCGTCCATCTGGCTGATTGCCTGCAACCGATTTATCAAATCCGCCGCGTAAAACCCCTGCGTTGACGCATGGAGATATGAGCGGCGTTCCTTTTTTGGGGCTTGGGTGGAGCAGGACCTTTGACAACAAGTCCTGCTTCATGTATACTGGTCAATGTAGAACACTTGTTTTCGATCAGATGAAAGGCATGCGGTGAGCATCAGAAGCAACGCCAGATCGCTTCCCCTCTCAAAGCACGTTGCGCGCAGGAAGACTCCCAGGCTTTGCTGCAAGGTGTACAAGTTCCGGCTCTACCCAACCAAGAAACAGGTGGACAAGCTTGCCTGGACCCTTCGCCGTTGTAAGGAACTCTACAATGCAGCCCTGCAAGAGCGCCGCGAGGCCTACCGCCTGTGCGGGGTTTCCGTCTCCTACCGGATGCAAGCGGATCAGTTACCAGCGATCAAGCAGCTTCGAGAGGAATACCAGGACATTCATTCTCAGGTACAACAAGATGTACTCCGACGCCTCGATAAAGCCATGCAAGCCTTCTTCCGCCGCGTCATGAACGGGGAGAAGCCTGGCTACCCTCGTTACAAAAGTGGGGATCGATATGACTCCTTAACCTATCCGCAGGGGGGCTATGAACTCATCGGCAACCGCTTGCACCTCTCCAAAATCGGGGCGATCAAGAGCAAAGTGCATCGTGAGATCACCGGCAAGATCAAAACATGCACCGTCAAACGCGACGGTGATCAATGGTACGCCATCTTGACCAGCGAATATGAGTTCGATCCCACGAGTACCTTCCACGCTTCGGAAGAGGAAATCGGTATTGACCTGGGCGTCAACTCCTTTGCTGTCCTCTCGGATGGCACCGCCATTGAGAACCCGCGGTTCTATCGCAAGACCGAAGAGCCGATCAAGGCAGTGCATCGAAAGGTGGCTCGGCGCAAACTGCACAGTCATCGACGCCAGCGTGCCAAACGCGAGTTGTCTCGACTCTATCGCAAGGTGCGCCAGCGCCGCCGCGATTTTCTCCATCGAGAAGCGCGCAAGTTGGTCAACCGATATGGGGTGCTGGTGTTTGAAGATCTCAACGTCGTCACCATGACGAAAGCGCCGGCCCCCACCCAAGACGAAACAACGGGAACATATCTTCCCAATGGAGCCGCAGCCAAGGGGGGCTTAAACAAAAGCATTCTGGATGCCGGTTGGGGCGAGTTCGTGATGCTCTGTAGTCGCAAAGCGGAAGAGGCTGGCGGCAAAGTCGTGCGCGTTCCCCCAAAGAACACCAGCCAAGAGTGCAGTGGATGTCGCAAGATGGTACCCAAAGACCTCTCGGTGCGCTGGCACTCGTGCCCTCATTGTGGGGCCGAACTCGATCGCGATCACAATGCGGCTCGTAATATCTTGCGATACTATCAAGACAACAAAGGGGCAGGAAGTGTCCCACAGATGCCGCTCTCCTCTCATGAAGAGGTGTGCGGGCGTCTGTAGAAGCCCCCGGATTTATCCGTGGGGTGCTTCACTAAGTTTAACGTATTGATGAGGGGATGGGGTTATTTGGAGAGATTTCACGGGAGGGCCGATAAATCGGCCCCTACGGCGGGTTCATGCGCGTGAGGTGGGATTGTGTGGGTGGCCGATTTGTCGAGCCCGATGGTTGACTTTGTTACCATAGGTGGTGAACCTGGGGGCGGATGTATGTATCGTAGATCTCTTGTACACGTCTCATCGTTTCGTTGCTCAGCGGGGGGAGAGTTGCCGCGTGTACGTTGTCCTGTGCCTGCTGCGGGTTCTTTGCTCCGGGGATGGTGCTGGTGACTTCGGGGAACATGAGTATCCAGCGCAGCGCTAACTGTGCCATAGAGGCGCCTGGCGGTACGAGCGGGCGTAGTTCCTCGACTGCCTGGAGACCGGTGTCATAGTCAACGCCTGAGAAGGTTTCTCCGCGATCGAAGGCTTCTCCATGACGGTTGTAGTTGCGGTGATCGTTTGTGGCAAACTGCGTCTGAGCGGTGTACTTGCCGGACAGCAAGCCGCTGGCC
>JBGQJX010000189.1:0-8058 GCA_041499255.1 Ktedonobacteraceae bacterium
ATCCTCTACACTAGTTGAGGTACTTGAGAGGCAGAGTATTGATACTGTAGAGAATATTCTTATTTCCCATTCTGATGTGGATCATGCAGGTGGATTGCCCAATTTATTAAAAAAAGTCTTTGTACGAAATGTGTATGTGAATCCTGATGCAGATAAAAGGGGAGCAAGGGGTAATCTTTGGAAAGGGATACGCATTGCTTTAGGTTTAGCACGAGAAGAAGGCACCATTGTTCATCCCTCATTAACAACTTCACTTTCAAAACAAATTTATGCAGGTCAGGTAGCAATAGAGATTTTATCGCCGTCTGTTGAAATAGCATTAGGTGGGGCGGGAGGTGAAGATTTAGCAGGACGCAAACTTAGTTCTAATTCTATGTCAGTAGTAATAGGACTAGTACATCAGTCCTACAGAGTGGCACTTTTACCAGGGGATATGGATGAAATCGGCTTAGACAATCTGTTAAAGAAACAGCAGAACATTGAAGCACCAATATTAATCTTTCCCCATCATGGAGGTACCCCTGGTGGAGAAGATTGCCAAGAGTTTGCTTTTAAATTATGTAGCCTGGTACAACCTAGTTTAGTCGTATTTTCTCATGGCAGAAATCGTTTTCAGAATCCTAGAAATGACGTAATGGAAGGCGTAGTATTAGCAGCGCCAAATGCTCATGTTATGTGTACTCAATTATCAAAGAAATGCGCTGCTGTACCTTCCTTTTCGAATTGTAGCCACCTTACTAATTTACCAGCAGCAGGGTTTATAAGTGATAGTTGTTGTGGAGGTACTATTTTAGTTAAAATTAACGGAAAACAAACAGGGTATATGCCATCACTAAGTGAGCATAGAGCATTTGTGACTGATAAAATGAAAGTTCCCACTCCTCTATGTTTATATAAAGCAGTCAATTGGGAATCCGCGAAGTTCCACACCTGCTCGCCGATAAAGTTTGGAAACTCGTCCATCACTTCATGATTGGCTTTCAGACATGCCACTTGATCACTTCATCCAATCCGCGCCCGTGTACATGGGAATCCTCGTGTCTCCCAAATCCCTTAAAGTAGAACGGCTTCCCAGTGGAGTTCACCCCCTCTATCTTGATAGTGTCTCGGGGAAATTTGCCATCCAGATAGAACAGGCACAGAGCATAGCCGAGTTATCATCCCTTATTGAAGAAGCTAAATATTTGTTGGATCACGGAAACATGTCGATCATAGAAACTGCTCTGAGCGTCGGATATAGCGACCCCAATTATTTCTCAAAGGTGTTTCATAAGCTGGAGCATGTGACTCCACATGACTATCGAAAACGAAAAAAAGTGTAACGAGACATCTCTGCAGGCGAAGAAGCTTATCACAGGCCCTGCTTACCCTGGCTCATTTGAACCCCACTCGAAACCAGCGGCAAACTAAAGTAAATCCGCGTTCCCTGTTCAAGGCTGCTCTCCGCCGAGATATTACCGCCATGAGCCGTTATGATCGCCTTGACGATGGAGAGGCCAAGGCCACTGCCCCCCTCGGAAGCCGTGCGAGCGCGATCGACGCGATAGAAACGCTCGAAGATATAGGGCAGGTCGGCTGCATCGATGCCGGTGCCGCTATCGCTCACACACACATTGAGCATGCTTCCTGCCGCTCGCGCGCTGACGGTGATCGTGCCTCCCGCGGGTGTATGGCGCCGCGCATTGTCCAGCAAATTAAGTAACACCTGTGTTATACGGTCGCTATCGGCCAGTACGGGCGCTGTCTGGGGATCGATTTCATTGCGCAGGGTAATACCTCCTTGCTCGCATTCTGGCCTGATCACCGCCAGCGTCTCATCCACCAGCGCCTGCATATCGAGCGGAGCAAGCTCAAGTCGAGCGCGCCCCGACTCAAGCGATGACATATCCTGCACATCACTCACCAGGCGGCGCAGTCGCTGCACCTCGCGCCCGATCAACTGCGCCGTCTCCTGCCGGGCCTCCTCGTCTGCGATGACACCGTCCGCCAGCGCCTCGCTAAATCCTTGTATGGCGGTTAGAGGTGTGGCAAGATCGTGGGCGATGTTGGCCAGCAGATCTCGACGCAATTGCTCCTGCCGGCGCAGTTCGTTCACGTCGGATTCGATAGTATCGGCCATGGCGTTAAATGTGACAGTCAACCGTTCCAGTTCATCACCGCTTTTTGGCGGATTAGTGCGCGTGGCATAATCTCCGCGCCTCATCTGATCGGCGGCGATCGTCAACGATTCGAGCGGACGCGTTAGTCTGCGCGCCAAAAATAGGCTGAAGAGGATCACTGCCAGAGCCACAACCCCGCTGGTAACCAGGATTGCCTGGTTGACATTCGTCAGAAACTGTAGGGGTGGTGAACCTTGTACATATCTCTCGGGCACAGCAGCAACCATGGCCCCGATAATTTGACCATCCTCCTGCCCATTGTAATGCAGCGCTTCTGCCACATAATAGCCCGTGAAAGAATTGCTGTCGTTGCTGCCTTGCATGTACCCATCTGTTTCCTGACCCTGTAGCGCCAGTTTAAGAGCCTGTGTGAGCGTGGATTGATCGTTCGCGCTGATCGTGAGCGAGGCAGGCCCTCTTTGCAGAAGAGGCTCCTCATTCTGGTTTGTGATGATGAGCAGGGTGGGGTCACTGGTTTGAATATACTGTAATGGTATCCCGTTCCAATCCTCACCGCTGGCACGGTAGAGGTGACCGATCTGCGCTGCCAGGTAATCGACCTGTGCGTGTAATTGGTCTTTTTGTGCTCCGGCAAAATAGTTTTGTATAGCTAATGAGACAGCAATAGCCAGGATAAGAATAGCTCCCAGCGCGACGATAAGGTAGCTGAGCACGAGTTTCAAGCGCAAACCAACAGGAGGGAGCGCGAATATTTTTCTCATGCCAGCTACTCCTTCTCCTCAAGTGTGAACTTGTATCCCACTCCCCAGACCGTTTTGATATAATGAGGGGCATCTTTGACCGCCTCGATTTTCTTGCGCAGCGTTCCTATATGCACATCGACAGTGCGACCATCCCCCACATAGGTATATCCCCAGACCTGGTTGAGCAGCGCCTCGCGCGTGAAAACACGCTCTGGAGCAGAGGTGAGCATCACCAGCAAATCGAACTCTTTGGCTGTCAATGTCACCCTCTGCCCATTGGCCTCGACACGCCGCTCAGGAAGATAAATCGTGAGTTTATCGAAACGCCGTACCTCGTCATTTTTGGCCTTTTTGCTCTCGTTTGTCCGGGCGCTGGCCTGTTCAACGCCGCTGCGACGCAGGATCGCTTTGACACGACTCACCACCTCTCGCGGGCTGAAGGGCTTCACCAGGTAATCATCTGCCCCCAGTTCCAGGCCGGCGATGCGATCATCTTCGCTAGAGCGCGCTGTGAGCATAAGTATGGGGGTAGAAGCCCAGGCGCGAATGCGGCGGCACACCTCCATACCATCAAGCGCGGGCAGCATCAGGTCAAGAATCACCAGGTCAGGATGTTCGCGCGCGTGCAGCTCCAGCCCAGACACCCCATCGCTGGCAGAGACCACCGTGAAGCCCGCCTGCTCCAGGTAGAGCCGGATCAACTGTACAATATTTGCTTCATCCTCAATAATCAATATTTTCATCGATATACACTTTGAATATACACTTTGCGGAAAGCGGGGTAGCGGTAGAAGGACCTGTGACAAATCCTTTCCACCGCACAATAATAATCTACAACTCAAAAATAAAATAGCTGTGAGGAAAGTATAAAATTTTTGTAAGGTTCAGCGTAGCCATTCCATTCCAATGGGGGCAAAACTCCTCCGTCCCCTAGTATGCCCCATTTATCTCTCCACATCAAGAGCTCTTTCAGGCCCTCTCACTTCTTTCTTTTTGGGGTGGGGAGGTCTGGCTCCGATGGAGCTTGAACCGGAGCGCACCCAGGCCCTCGTCGAGCGCACATAAAACATAGCCAAAAGCCGGAATATCAACTATTCTAACCAGAAGAAGTTTGCAAAAACTTCATAAAAACACAACAAGGAGCGTACCTACGTGTTAAAATCAATAATAAAATACTGGCTGCTCATGGCCGTCATTGTTACTGGCATCTCTGGACTGATCTATACAGCAGTCCAGCAGGACCTCCGGCAATCTGCCAATGACCCACAAATCCAAATGGCCGAAGACACCGCGACAAAGCTTGCCGCTGGTCAACAGATTCAAAATGTCGTGCCAGCAGAGAAAGTTGATATTGCCACAAGTTTAGCGCCATACATCATCGTATTTGACGCCACCGGAAAACCAGTTGCCTCCTCGGCCCTCTTAAACGGCCAAACCCCAACAATCCCCTCGGGAGTTATTGACTACGTGAGACAGCATGGCGAAGATAGAATCACGTGGCAACCCCAATCCGGCGTCCGCAGCGCCATCGTCGTGACCCAATATAAAGGCCCAAACCCCGGTTTTGTTCTTGCTGGCAGATCCCTACGAGAAGTCGAAATTCGCGAAGATAACATCCTGCACATCGCCATCCTCGCCTGGATCGCCATACTCGTCGCCACCCTCCTTGCGACAGCCATCATCTTCAGGCTGCTGCGAACTGCTAGCTAACGCAATAAATGAATTGTTTGTAAACCAGCCGTAGGGGCCGATTTATCGCGCCCATCGCCGATTTATCGGCCCTCCGTGCATGTATCGCTATCCGGATTATTTTGTGAAACTTCATTATCAGCCCCTATACCCACCCGGACCCCAACCGCTTATCTTGACTCAACAGCGTACGCATTGCACAATAAAACGATTGATAAAACGCTTCCTGAAACAAGGCTACCTCACAGAACAAGAACTCGGCCTCGACCACCTGAAGTGCCTGGCCCAAAACCTGCTAGGACCAGAGCCAGTTCCCTGGTATTTCAGCTATCGAGTAAGAATTGGTATAAAATGAGCTGTATAGGTTGCCAGGTGAGCTTCACCATGGAGAAATCAGAAATCATAGCGATATTAAGGAGCGAACAGTCCATGGCGACAGATATATTTGAGAAACAGGTTCGCCACTATATTTACAACTACTTTGTGAAAACGGGGCAAGCGCCTACCGTTGCTCAAAGCGCGCAAGCCCTCTCATGTACCGTTGCAGACGTTGAGAAGGCGTATCGAAGGTTAGCAGAAGGGCGTGCTCTCGTCCTTCAAGAGAACGGGGAGATCTTGATGGCGGAACCTTTCTCAGCAGTCCCAACGGCATTTTATGTTGAAGTAGGCAAGCATGTCTGGTGGGGCAACTGCATCTGGGACGCGCTCGGCATTCCAGCCATGCTGAAAGAGGATGCTCGTATTATCACAGCTTGCGGGTGCTGTAATACAAGCATGACTGTTGAAATCCATAACGGCGAACTGGTGAATGCAACCGGACTTGTTCACTTTGCTATTCCTCCAAAGGACTGGTGGAAAGATGTCGTCTTTGCCTGAAAAACGATCCTTCTCTTCCGGTCGGAAGAACATGTGGATCGCTGGTGCAAGCAGTGGAATCAGCCCCTGGGAGAAGTAATCTCACTTGAGCAACAATGGAAGCTTGCTCAAGCATGGTACCAGGATCGAATGGAGTTTGACTGGCGACGCAAGACTATTGAAGAGATTGATGCACTTTGGGCTGAACTTGGCTTCACCTCATCCTTCTGGCGCCTACCTCGGTAACGACTCAGGAAGACCTTTTGTGTTCTTGATACGAACGCAACGCCCAACCGTGTATAGTAGGGGCGGGGCTTGCCCCCGCCCTGGGAGCGGCGCGAGACGCGGCCAGTGATCCCTGACGCCTATTGCTCTGTCCATGTTCACTTGACACGGACATATAGGGGCGATCCTTGCGGTCGCCCAACTACACCCCAACCGTAATATACCCCAACCTCTCCAGCGCCATATACGCCGCCGCAACCTGTCCCTGTACAACAAAACTCCCATCGTGTATCAATTGCAGCAGCTCTTTCGGAGACACAAAGATATTTTCAATAACCTCCACCGGATCAACCTTCTGCTCTCCCGTTTTACGCACATTGCGCGCCAGGTACCACCAGATGAGAGTCCGTGCCCCCGTCGGATTTGCGTACATGTGCGCCAGCGGCTCAATCTGCCCATCCTCGACACTGTGCCCCGTCTCCTCCATCAACTCTCGCTGCGCCGTCAGCAGGGGATCATACTCGTGATCATCGATGCCCCCGGCAGGAAACTCCAGCACCACGCGCCCTATGCCATGTTTATACTGCCTGTTGAGCAGGAAAAGACCGTCTTCAGTTACCGGGACAATCCCCACCCATCCGCGATTCTCAATAATGTAATAGTCCGGGATGATAGGGCCGTTGGGCACAGCGACCTGCTCGCAGCGTATTTTCAAGTGGGGATTATCGAGAATTTGCCGGTGCGAGAGCACCGTCCAGGGCTGGTGTATCGTCATATTTGTTCCTTATAGATACCGGTTCCTCTACACATTTTTCCACTGCGGCTTGCGTTTTTCCAGAAAGGCGTGTAAACCCTCGGCAGCATCAGCCGTGCTCATTACCTTTGTAAGATAAAACTCGTTGACCTGCTTGAGCGCTTCTAAACGCGCCTCCGCCATGCCCGCCATGCCCACCATGCCCACCATGCCCACATCTCCACCTGTGGCCAGCGCGCCTATGCGTGTGCTCGCCTTTGTAAGCCGCAAAGCCACTGCGCTTTTTTCGCGCAGCATATCCAGGATGCGTGTCATCTCGGCATCGATCGCGTTAGTGGGGACAGACCATGTAACATACCCCAGTTGCAGAGCCTGCGCGCCCGTCAGGGTATCATTGTTCTCATCACCCATCGAGCCTACCGGCAGCACAGCGTCACCAGCCGCCAGGATGAGGTCAGCGACCTGCATCAGCGCGCTGGCCTCTGCTGATATCGAGCCGCGCACAACCGCCAACACAGGCGCTTCTATAGCTCGTACCGCTGCGGTAGCCTGCTCGATGACGTCTGGGGCAATTGTTACATGATCGGGGTTCGACTCGTAGACCGCTTTGAAATCCAGTACAACCGCCTTGATGCCGCCTGTCCCCATGCTGTTCTCCGTGCGCAGAGCGCTACAGGCGCTAAATAACTCATTCAGCATCAGTTCGCTCGGCCTGAGCATCAGTACAATACGGATCGTCTGCGCCTCCGCGACGATCCGTAAAACCCGGTAAGCTTGCTGCATCACTCCATCCTCTATCCTCGCTACACCATCATCGACGGATCCAGCGGCTCAGTGCGACCAATGCCCCTCAATATAAAACGTTGAATCTTCCCCGTAGCTGTCTTGGGCAGTTCCGGCATAAACACGATCCAGCGCGGATACTTATATTGCGCCAGCCGTTCCTTAACAAAGCCCTTAAGTTCCTCCGCCAGCGCCTCCGACGGCACGAAACCCTGCTTGAGCACCACGTATGCCTTGGGTTTGACCAGTTCGTCTGAGTCGAAGTCACCCACCACCGCGGTCTCCAACACAGCCGGGTGAGCAATCAACGCGTTCTCGACCTCCACCGGAGAAACCCACTGCCCTCCGACTTTCAGCATGTCATCTGAGCGGCCGCAGTACCAGAAATACCCATCATCGTCCTGGTAATATTTATCTCCCGTTTGTATCCAATGACCATTGATGACGTCTTTGGTCTTATCGTGCTTATTCCAGTAGTACGATGTGGTGCTATCTCCCTTAATGAGAAGATTCCCGATATCTCCCTGTGGCACAGCATGCCCTTTTTCGTCGGCAACCAGCGCTTCATAACCTGGCACGATCTTGCCAGTGCTGCCAGGCCTTATCTCTCCAGCGCGGCTGCTGATGAAAATATGCAAAATCTCCGTGCTGCCAATCCCATCTAGTATTTCAACCTGGAAGGTATCCTGGAAGCGCCGCAGGATATCGGCGGGCAGCGCCTCACCCGCGGAGACGCAGACACGTACCGAGGAGAAATCGAAGCGTTTCCCCACGTCGGGCAGCGCTAACATTCCGGCATAGAGCGTGGGTACCCCGTAGAAGATCGTCGGGCGATTCTGCTCGACAACCTTGAACATATCTTCCGGCAGCGGTCGCCCTGGATAATGCA
>JBGQJX010000190.1:0-7898 GCA_041499255.1 Ktedonobacteraceae bacterium
GAGTGCGTATATTTTGGGGTGATGCACTTGACTGGATATTGTACGCTACTTATTAAGGGCAAGAACACAAAGAGTTAAGGTGTGAAAGGTTGCCATTGATGGCTGATATAGGACTTGAATTCTGGCTCACGCAGTGGAACTGGGAACCATCGATACTTATTGGGACGGTGCTGATCGTGGGGTTCTATTTGTACGCGCTGGGGCCTTTGCGAAAAAAGTATCACCTGGCGGAGCGTGTCAATAAATGGCAGGCGTTCTCTTTTCTGCTGGGGATGTCGATTATGTTCCTGGCGCTTGTTTCACCGTTGGATGAGTTGGGTGATAGCTACCTGTTCAGCGCTCACATGGTGCAGCATTTGTTTTTGACCATGGTGGGGACGCCGCTGCTAGTGCTGGGTACGCCTGCCTGGCTGGTTGAGCCACTGCTGCGCAAGCCGGTTGTATTTCGTATAGCCCGAGTGCTCACATTTCCGGCTCTGGCGTTTGTTCTGTATAATTTTGATTTCTGGCTGTGGCACGTGCCGGCGCTGTATAATGCGACCTTAGAGAATCAGAACATTCATATTCTTGAGCATGTGACCTTTATTGTTTTTGGGGTAATCTACTGGTGGCCTGTTTTCAGTCCTTCCGCGCTGTTGCCGCGCCTCTCAATGGGTGGGCAGGTATTGTACCTGTTCCTGAGCGGTATGCCGACAGTGGCGCTGGGGGCCGGATTGACTTTTTTCCCGCCTTTGTACGCGCCTTACCTGGCGGCGCCGCGTATCTGGGGGCTTTCGGCTGCTACGGATCAGCAGTTAGGAGGGCTGATTATGTGGGTACCGGGGAATATTGTCTATATTCTGATTGCGAGTGTGCTATTTATTCGTTGGATGCAAAGGCAGGAGGCGAAGCAGAGGGAGCAGGAGGCATTGGTGGATAAAATGGAGAATGAGACTATCCAGCAGTGAGGAAACTGTGACAGGATTGTGTGCAATCAGGGTGCTGTATTCAGGTTATTGTAAGGTATCGTGGTGAGACTGCAAGCCTGCTGTCAGGGAAAAGGGATATAGTTGACGCATATAATGGAAAGAGTGTCCCAAAGATGGTGAAATCGGGCACTCTTTTCCGTGACGACGTAAAACACGTTTTAGGAGTTGAGAAGTGAGGATGCCAATATTTCGCGGGATGAAACACTGGGGAAAAATAATCCCAGCCGTGCTTTTATCCTCGCTCCTTTTTGCAGCTTGTGGCGGTAATTCCCCTACTATTTTGAACCCTACGGGGCCTGTTGCCCGTCAGGAAGCGGATTTCTTCTGGTTCATCCTGGCTGTGGCCACCGTTGTTTTCGTGGTAGTCGAGGCATTGTTGATCTGGTCAATTATTCGCTACCGCGAACGCCCCAATGCGCCTGCGCCCAGGCAGATTCATGGCAATAACACTGTCGAATTCATCTGGACCGTTGTGCCCTCGCTCTTTTTGTTCGCGGTCCTGGGCGGAACCATTTATACAATGTTCAACCTGTCAAATATTTCGAGTACCCCCGGGAGCATTCCTTCGATTCAGGTAACGGCGGTTGGGCATCAGTGGTGGTGGGAGTTCGACTACCAGAACCAGCACGTGGTGACCGCTGATACGCTCTATTTGCCGCAGGGCGCGGTGGTGAACATGGACCTTGAATCGAGCAACGTCATCCACAGTTTCTGGGTTCCGAGCATTACGGGCAAGACAGATGTTATTCCAGGACATGATAACAAAAAGTTATTCCGAGCGGATGTACTGGGAGAATATCGCGGTGAGTGTGCTGAGTACTGCGGCACGCAGCATGCCCATATGAATTTCAATGTGATTGTTTTAGATACGAATGCTTTCAACAGGTGGGTAAGTAAAGAGCAACAGCAGGCGCAAACTCCCAGCGACAGCCTGGCGCAGCAAGGTTTGACGATATTCAAAGGGGCAGGTGGCTGTACTGGCTGCCATGGAATCGTAGGAGTTAATCTGCCTAGCTTTGATCTCAACGCCAAAACGACCAGTGGCCTTTCTGCAAGCTCACTGGTTGGCCCGAACCTGACGCACTTTGCTGAGCGTCGGCCGATTGCTGGCGGTGTACTGACTGCCACAGACGGGAACGCCCCTGGCCAATACACCTGGGCGAATGATCCTGCGTGCCAGCTTGTCAATGGCCAACTGGCGAATAAAAATAGTTGTGGTCTGTATGTATGGCTCCATGATCCTCAAGCAGTGAAGCCAGGCAACGACATGGTTATTGGTAGCCTTTCCGACTCACAGATTTTTGCACTGATTGCGTACCTGCAAAGTCTTAAGTAGCCTTTTGACCCTGTAGTTTTTTTATAGGGCTGGATATTTGGAGGAATGCCCATGGCAACCCGCACAATCGTTGAGGCGCCAGGAGTAGCGCGGCGCAGGCGTCTTGACGAGACTTATATCGGCGAATGGCTGATGACGACCGATCATAAGAAGATCGGCGTGATGTACATGCTGACCGGCTTTGCCTTCTTCCTGGTGGGAGGAATTGAAGCTTTACTGATCCGGACACAACTGGCGGTGCCGAACGGAAAGGTGCTCAGCCCGGAGATTTACAACCAGATTTTCACGATGCACGGCGTGACAATGATCTTTCTCTTTGTTATGCCTACGCTGACTGGCTTCGGCAACTATATCGTGCCACTGATGATCGGCGCGCGTGATATGGCCTTCCCGCGTTTGAACGCTTTTGGATACTGGATTGTGCTCTTTGCTGGTATCTTCCTGAACGCGAGCTTTCTCTTTGGCGCGGCGCCAAACGCCGGCTGGTTCAACTATGCTCCCTTGAACGAACTGACCACGGCCTGTGGGAATGCCGTCATGTGCACCCCTGGCATGAACGAGGATTTCTGGTTACTTGGTATTTTGCTACTGGGTATCTCATCGATAGCCGGTTCGCTGAACTTTGTGGTAACAATCCTGAGGATGCGTGCCCCAGGTATGACCATTAACCGCATGCCACTGTTCACCTGGATGACCATGGTTACGGCATTCTTGCTGCTCTTCGCCCTGCCGAGCCTGACGGCTGCGAGTGTTATGATGCTGCTGGATCGTCACCTGGGATCGCATTTCTACACGTTCGCATCTGGTGGTGACCCATTGCTCTGGCAGCACCTTTTCTGGTCGTTTGGCCATCCCGAGGTGTACATTCTTATTTTGCCTGCCTTTGGTATGATTTCCGAGATATTGCCCGTTTTCGCGCGCAAACCTATCTTCGGCTATACTTTTATTGCCTGGTCGGGAGTGGCTATCGGCTTCCTGAGCTTTACAGTATGGGCGCACCATATGTTTGCCGTCGGCCTGCCACCGATTGCCCAGGCCTTCTTTGCCTCCAGTACCACGCTGATCGCCATTCCGACCGCGGTGAAAATCTTCAATTGGATCGCGACCATCTGGTATGGCAAAGTAAGTCTCAAGGTGCCTATGCTCTTTGCGCTTGGATTTATCGCCATGTTCCTGATTGGCGGACTGGACGGGGCGGCCTTAGCATTGGTGCCCTTTGACTACCAGATCACAGATACCTACTTCGTGGTCTCGCACCTGCACTATGTACTCTTTGGCGGCTCGGTCTTCGGCATCTTCGCGGGCGTCTACTACTGGTTCCCCAAGATCAGTGGCAAGCTATTGAACGAGCGACTGGGACAGGTGCAGTTCTGGCTGATGCTGGTAGGTGTGAATCTGACGTTCTTCTCCATGCATATTCTCGGTCTGCTGGGGATGCCGCGGCGCATCTATACCTATCCCGACAATCTTGGCTGGAACGAGATGAATCTGCTGCAGACGATAGGCGCGTTCACACTTGGTGTAGCATTTATGGTTTTTTTCTGGAATTTGATCGTTTCGCTACGCAGTGGTGAACCGGCTGGCAATGACCCCTGGGATGCATTCACGCTGGAATGGGATACCACTTCGCCGCCGGCGCACTACAACTTCGAGACTGTGCCAACTGTACGCAGCCGCCGTCCATTCTATGACAAGAAGAATCCAGATATCGCTGATTGGAAGACAGCAACCCATTAAAGTGGGCGAAATCAAGCGACACTTGAATGAAATAGAAAAGGGAGAAAACGTGTCTGAAGAGCAAGATCAGCGCCAGCCGATAGCGAAAGCGAAGAAGGGTCGTGCGTCGCAAGTCACACAGGAGCAGGCGCTGGGGCCGCAGAAGAGTTTCTGGCCGCTTGGCCTGGCTATAGCGCTGATCTTATTGCTGTTTGGCATCGTCAGTAATAGTCCGATTGTGATGGGTATCGGTGTCGTTTTGAGCATTGCTGCCGTCATCGGTTGGGGGCTTGAACAAAGGAAATAGTGGCAGGTTCTTCCGCGGGTACTGTGAGGTGAGGTACCTTGCAGAGGAGCCTATCCTCAAAATAGGGAGATTATGAAGATATGAGTACAGTTCAGGGCGAACCGGTTGCTGCCGCCGCTGAGCATCAAATCGCGGGGCGGAGTCTGGGCTGGTGGGGAATGATCTTCTTCATTACCTCGGAGGCGTTGATCTTCGCTAACTTCATCGCGGCTTACCTTTACCTTGAAATCAGGAATATGGGTGGACCGTTTGCTTTTAAGCTGCCTTCGGGAGAATACCTGGGTTTCATCTTTCCCCTGTTCAATACGTTTATCCTGCTCGCGAGTAGTATTCCCGTGCGTATAGCAGGGGCCGGTATTGCCAAAGGGAACCGGCGTAACCTGGTGTCAGGTCTGATTGGTACGATTGTGCTTGGCTCTATTTTTCTTGGTGGCCAGTTGTACGAGTATACCAATCTGTTCGGGGAGAACTTTACAATTTCGTATAAGACCTTTGGCTCGGCTTTCTTTACGTTGACCGGTTTTCACGGTCTCCATGTCACCGTTGGCGTACTCTTCTTGCTCGTCTGCCTGGTCCGTTCGCTGCGCGGAGACTTTACGGCGAAGAATCATTTTGCCGTTCAAGCGGGTGAGATGTACTGGCACTTTGTTGATTTTGTGTGGGTAGTTGTCTTCAGCACTGTGTATTTGCTGCCTCTCCTGCTGCGCCCGTAAATGATGCTATACATTGTTTGCACCGCCTTGCGCTGCCAGCGCAAGGCGGTGCAAACAATGTATGCTCCATGTTCTTTTTTACCCGATTATGTTCTTGAATGCCTCTCAATATCACAAACCAATCACAAAAAATATGTTAGAATAGATAGGCGATATATTTTTTGTTTCTTTGCAGAGCGTTTGTTCGCGGGAGTCATACTGATTTGAACACCTGAGCCAGGCGACAGAAAGGATTGCCACGGTGAAAGAAGCAACACGCAGAAGCAGACCTGTCGTTGTGAGTGGCCGAGAGGGTTTCCAAAGAGCAAGAAAGCGCGTACAGGAGCGGTGTTCCATCTGTACTGGTCGCCTTAAGGGGGGAGCTGTTCCCCTGATGGAACCAGAAGGCGTGCCCGAGCCTCGCCGGACGTGGATTTTGTGCAACGACTGCTATCAGGCTCTCGTCATCGAAATGCGCCGCTCTCCAGTGAGCACTCCCCTACGCCTGCGTATCGCTGTGGGCCTGGTCGCCTCAGAACGCTGGCCTCAATCGTCCTCGCCGTATCGCTCGGTACTGAATGATCGCAAGTGGATCCTCATTATTGCCTGGGGATTTGTTGTCGCTATGTTATTTCACCTGGTTTTGATTGTGATGATTGCAGCGATCGCCAGGTAGATAATTGCAAGTAGATAAAAATAAACTTGACCTGTTTGCTAGAATATAAATGAGCCAGAGAAACTCAAGCAACCAGGAGAGGTCACTTTATTTATGGATTTCGCCGCCGGAAACGGGGCAGATACAAATACGAACACTGGTGGCTGGTGGGCTGTAGAGGGCGCGTCGTCTCCATCACATCTTTTTTCAAAAGAGAGCGGTATTTTATCTGCCGGACTACTACAAGAATATAGTGTTCTCGCGGGTGTAGCTGCCAACATGAGCAGCGGCTTCCTGCTGTTGAACGCGGGGGAGCGCGTTACCTATTTCAATGCCAGCGCGGTGCGTTTGCTGGGCATCGACAGTCATAAATTGATCGAGCAGCCCGTTTTTGATGTGCGCAAACAGCTTCTCACGCTGGCGGCGGAGCCAGAAAGCGTGGAGGGTGAACTTACCCACGCCTGGTATGCGCCTGAGCAAGAATCTTCGACAGAGATAGCCCTGGCGAACGCGGCAGTACGCTGGCTGCGCGTGCGCAGTTTCCCGATGTGGGACACAACGGGCCAACTGCTGGGGCGCGGCGTGCTGCTCGACGATATCACCCTGGAACGAAGCGCGATCGAGTCGCGTGGTGAGACACTGGCCCTGGCCGCTCATGAATTGAAGACTCCGCTGGCCGTGATCAAGGGATGCGCCACGACGCTGCTGGGGAACTCGATGCGCTGGGACCCGATCATACAGCGTGAAATGTTGCAGATGATCGATACGCATGCAGACCGCTTATACGACGTGCTGAATACCCTGCTGGATGTTTGGAGGCTGGATTCAGGCGCTCAAACGCTGCGGTTCACGCAGGTAAACATGGCTGAACTTCTGCGCCGGATTGTCGAGCACTGGCAAAAAGCTGCCCCTCGTCATAGCTTCACCCTGACAGTCCCGCCGGATGTGCCTGCCACTGTGGCCTGTGATGTCGTTCGTGTCGGGCAGGCGCTGCATGCGCTGCTGAGCAACGCTGTTACCTACTCTCCCAATGGTGGAACCGTTAACCTGCGGTTGGAGAGCAATGATTTCGAGCTGCGACTGAGCGTCACAGACGAAGGCGTGGGGATTGCGGCCGAGCATCTCGAACGCATTTTTGAGCGCTTTTACCGTATTCATCCGCGTGAAGGGATTGCCGCAAACGGGAGCGGCCTGGGGTTAGCGGTCGCGCGCTCCACATGCGAGGCGCATGGCGGTAAAATCTGGGCTGATTCTGGCGGGCCGGGGCGGGGAGCGACATTTTACTGTACGCTGCCATTTACGCCGCGCGTAACCCCGTCCGGTCAGCGGCAGACAGAGGGGCTTTCCTCTGCGCCAGGCGGCCCAGCGGCTCAACCAGCAGCGCGTTCAAGCGGCTTGCTGAAGCATAGTCATCGCGCATATGTGCTGGTTGCCGAGGGTGATCAACGCCTGACCCGCTATTTACGGTCAAACCTGGAAGAGTATGCTTATCGCGTGCAGACGGTCAATCATGGTATACAGTTCCTGCGGCAAATAGACCTGGAAGAACCAGACCTCATTCTCCTTTCGACACGCCTGGCTGATATCAGCGGCCTTGAATTATTACAGCGCTTGCGGGAATTTGCGCATACTCCGGTGATCATGCTCTGCGATGATTGCGATGAAGATGAGCGCGTGCGCCTGTTTGATCTTGGCGCGGATGACCTGGTGATGAAGCCATTCGGCATGAAGGAGCTGCTGGCGCGAGTGCGCGCGCAACTGCGCCGCCAGGCTATACCAAATGAACAACAAGGAACGCAGGCGATCTTCAGCACGGGAGACCTGACGATTGATTACGCCCAGCACCAGGTATTCGTGCAGGGCCGCGCAGTGCAGTTGAGTAGCAAAGAGTACAAGTTGCTCAGTACGCTGGCGCACAACGCGGGGATTGTTTTAACGCATGAAGTGCTGCTGGAAAAAGTATGGGGACCAGAATATAACCGCGAAGTTGATTTTATCTGGGTTTATATCAGTCGCCTGCGCCGCAAGATAGAGGCTGATCCACGGCGCCCCGCGTACATTTTGACAGTGCCGGATGTGGGGTATAAGCTGGTGAAATTGTCATAGAACAAAAGGGGTCCGTTGGGGGGTTGAGCATTGTGTATTCAGGCCATTGTAAGGCAGGCGTTCTATTTGTCAAAGCAGCCGTAATGTGTAGAAGCTATGCTCTCTGGAAGAAGCAAAC
>JBGQJX010000191.1:0-7895 GCA_041499255.1 Ktedonobacteraceae bacterium
CAGATGCTTCCCTCCGCTCAGCATGACCGCGCTGTCCTCCTGTCGCGCCATCGCTCTCCCGCATTTGATGGCCTTTTCTTAGGTTGATGCCTATTGGTTGACCCTTGCGGTCAACCTGGGGTGGGACTCGTGGCCCTACACCCCACCGACAGCCACATCATCCACAAAGAACGAGGAGGTAGCCATAAGGCCACTGGCTGTCTTGCCGTTAAAGACCAGCGTCACCGTCTGCCCTGCATAATTGGACAGCTTGTTCGTCACATCCATACTCACCTGCTGCCAGTTGCTCTTAGCATCGGTATTGCAGGATTGCTGCAATTTGCCAATCACATTCCCATTACTGTCCAGCAGCGTTACCGTGAAGACGTCTCTACATCTATGAGATGTACGCGTCGTGTAGCCAAACCACCAGTAACTTACCGTGAGATTTGAGACATGACTGGGCACAACAAAGTTTTGTGCGATACTATCGACGCAGTTGCCATAACCACACAGATACGCGCTGTATTGTCCACTATGGGGATTCGATGTATCTATCAGTTCATAGCCGTTGGCTGAGGTCTCCTGCCATGGGTCAACACCTTGCTCGAAATCACCGTTCTGAATCAGCGAACCTGAAGGAGGTGGTGGTGGAACCGGTGTATTGGTCGGAACAACCGTCGGAGTCGGCACGGGCGTATCCGTAGCAGTTGGGCTTGGCACCGGTGTACCCGTAGGTGTGGGCGTCGGGCTGGGAGTTCCTGTTGGACTGGCTGTGGGCGAAGGTGGCGGGACACTTCCGCCTGCGATATCTCGCGCGATATTGTACACATCGGGCGATCCAAGACCACTGGCCATATCATAGTTCGCCGTTGTCGGGTAAAAAAGATTAGTGCCGCTGCTAACATCATGGAAAGGCGCAAATTGCTGCTGCGTACTCGCCAGTCCATAGAGCACCGGATTGGCAAAACCCATACGCGATTTGCCCTGTTTTTGCAGGTACTCATTGATTGTTGCAGTGCTGCCAGCCCAGAATGGAGCTGCCGCGCTCGTTCCGCCAACAACGATCCACCCACTCGAAGGGCATCCTGAAGCAGAAGCAGTGCAGTATACCGCGTAGCCGCTGGCGGGGTCGGCGTCCGCTGAGACATCCGGCACCTCGCGATTGCCATTGCTAAACTGATTTTGCACTCCAGGACCAGTCTGCCAGCTAGGCTGTTTGAAGGTGTTACTGAGACCGCCGCCGCCGCCAGCGCCATTGGGACTGCGCTGTGTATCTGAAGGGTTACTCCACGCGGACTCACTGCCGTAGGCGCCATTACTGATCTGTAGATTTGTACCGCCGACGCCTGTAATATTAGGATCGCCAGCGGGAGAATCGACCGCCAGGTTGCTATCATTGCAGTCATAAGCGCCGGAATCTCCGGAGGCAGCATACATTGCAATGCCCTGCGCGGCTCCCTGCTGGAAAATGGTGTCCAGCGTCTGTAGCTCCGCGGTGCCAGAGGCCGTTTCACATTCACCCCAACTAATCGTGGTGATCTGGGCTTTATTGTCTGTAACGATTTTGTTGTAGGTGTCGTTAACACCCTGTGTGGTATTCGGCCCTTCATAGACGATTTGCGTCGCCTTTGGAGCCATCGCCGCTACCACTTCGATGTCAAGATCCACTTCGATAGCTCCCGGGCCGGCAGAGCCATTGAAGCCATCGACCAGCACATTGCTGATGCTGGGATTGCCCAGATTGTAGTTCTGCAGGTACTGGGTAATATCGCTGCTCTGATAGCCATCTAACTCAAAAACAGCAACGGTTTGATTATTTCCCAGCACACCAGCCTGGTGCAATGGACCTGCATCATAGGCCCCTGCCAGGTCAGCAGGCCCGAATCCGGCCTGGGCGTTTGGTTGGGCCCGCGATAAACGTTTACTTACACCAGGTTTACCACTCTTGGGACTCAGGTGAGACATACGCTGTACCAGCGGGTGCAGTTTCACGCTATTATCAAGTCCGCCAATAGAAGCAATAAGCGATGAAAGCGAGGCTGGGACCGTGGGAACGCCTGCATTGGCGTAGAATGTGTGCGTTCCAAGCTGGTAGTTATTGATGTTAACTTGAAAGGTGGACTCAGCCTGGGCAACAGTGGCACTGGCATCGATCAGTAAACCGTTCGGAGCTACACTTGTCACAGTCAACCCCTGGCTACGTAAATAACCGACCACCTGTTGCTGTTGGTCTGGTGTTGGACCAAATTCGTCGGCAAACTCCTGGGGCGTCAGAAAATGATGATACATGGATGAACGTGGATCATTCAGGTTGCGCAGCAAGTTATCCAGTTCTTGCTGGTTGCGAGGTCGCAACCCGATTGAGAGGTTCAATTGCTGCGCTCCATTGGCGGCTCCTAGCAATTGTGCCCGTTGGACAAGTGGAACAGTTTGACCATTAATGGGGATACGTTGGTCTTGCCTGGCTTGAGCAATTAAGCGGACACTAAAAATAGCGGTACCAACTACGACCAGGACAATAACAGCCAACCCAAGCCTGTTCAAAAATTTACGCTGCATGTGGCTCTCCAAATCAAATAAACGCAATACGACACGACACCATGACTTAATACCCATCCCTACAATGACGCAGTCGGACTCGTACCCATCCCCACCACACCACCAGTGCCTCTAGCTTCGCCCTGCAAGGACACAAAGAATGATATACAAAGATAAACGCCGGTATAACAGGGCTTGGGGGATAACTACAGATCGTCCCCAATTTTGCAATTGCAAAGATAGTCTCATATAATGGTTTCTGATTGCATCGCTGGGTGCCAAATTATAGAAGGGGCTAATAAAGAGCATGGGTAAAATTGCGTTCAAAGAGATCACCAAACAGTATGCCGGCACGACAAAACCCGCCGTCGATCATGTCACCTTCGAGTTGCCGGAAGGCACAACATGTATACTGGTGGGAACCTCTGGTTCCGGAAAAACCACACTATTGCGCATGGTCAACCGTTTGATCGAGCCAACCTCTGGTGAAATCCTTATCGATGGGAAGAGTGTGCTAGAGGAGAATCCCATTTCCTTGCGCCGGCGCATCGGCTATGTGATCCAGCAGGTGGGTCTCTTTCCACATATGACTATCGCTGAAAACGTGCGTGTCACCGCTGAGATAGCTGGAGGCTGGACAAAGCAGCGCCTCGCCGAGCGCGTAGATGAACTGCTCGAGCTGGTCGGCCTGCCGCCCGGCGAATTTCGTTCGCGCTTTCCCCGGCAACTCTCCGGCGGACAACAGCAGCGCGTGGGACTGGCGCGCGCCCTGGCAACCGATCCCGCCATCCTCTTGATGGATGAACCCTTCGGCGCTCTCGATGCCATTACTCGCGCGCGAATGCAGGAGGAACTGTTGCGTGTGCAACACGATGTCCAAAAAACGATTCTCTTTGTTTCTCATGATATTGAAGAGGCCTTCAAACTCGGAGATATGATCACCGTTCTCTCGGAAGGCAAACTTGTGCAACTAGGCACACCTATCGAACTACTTGCACACCCCGCCGACGATTTCGTACGGCAACTGGTGGGTGCAGATAACATTCTGCGCCAGCTTCAGTATCTCCCAGTTTCACTGGCAATGGAAACTGAGCTTGATAGTAATGCCGCCGTACCAGGGAGCATTCTTCCTCGTTGCTCATCTTCATCTACACTGTTGCAGGCCATGTTTACCTTGATCGAAAAGAATGTGACCGCACTCAGCGTCTATGACGAAAACACCCAGGAGCACGTTGGCTATGTCACACTCACAAGCATCAATCACGAAGTTTCACAAACGCGCAGCGCAATGGCCACCAAATAATACCACTTTGTGATCTTCAGTGCTTTACCATCCGTATTACTACTGTGCTAACATGGAGGGTGAAAGAAAAAAGATGTAGGGGCCGATTTATCGCGCCCATCGCCGATTTATCGGCCTTCTTAGTTGATTGCCTACAAACATTTCATACACTCTAACGTGGGGTAGCAATTGACAAATGAGCAAAGCGTTACACCATAGCCGCTTGTAACAAGATCAGAAAGAAGGAGACTAATAGAAAGATCGTCTAAACGTTTTCGTAAAATTCATCATGGAGACGATGCATGAGCTATCTTCTTAATCCGGCCAACTATGACCTATCTGATCCAAATAGCATTCCTAATCTACTTATCCAGCATCTTACTATCGTTGGTATAGCGATGCTTATTTCTCTTCTCATCGCTCTTCCACTGGGAATAATTGTAGCCCGTTACAAGTGGCTTTATCCGCCTGTGATCACCATCGCTGGCTTGATGTATACCATTCCAGCTTTGGCGCTGCTGGGTATCCTGATACCATTTACCGGCCTGAGCATCTCAACTATTATTATTCCTTTGATCCTTTACGCCCAGATAGCGCTTATTCGTAATACTGCAGCCGCCATCAATGGTATTGATCCCTTGCTAATCGAAGTAGGAAGGGCTATGGGCATGAACCGCGGGCAGATATTGCTGCGTGTGACAGTACCGTTGGCGCTTCCGGTGACGATAGCTGGCATACGTGTTGCCATGGTAACCAGCATTGGTATTGCTTCACTTGCTAGCCTTGCAGGCACCAGCAGTCTAGGCACATTAATTTTCGGGGGTATCAGCAATCTTCAGAGTGACCAGGTGATTGCGGGTGCTATCCTGATAAGCCTCCTCGCTGTCATTGCCGACCTGCTCTTGCTCGCAGTACAGGTTGGCTTGAATCGAGGGCGCAGTGCGCTTTCTGTCGCGTAGACTTCCAAGAGGTTTTGTATGATAGTGTTAGTGAACAATCTACTACAGTTTATCGCTGACCCTTCTAACGATTATTTTGGGCACAGTATTGATTACATCAAGCTTTGCGTTATTGCCATCTTGCTTGCCATAATGATCAGCGTTCCTCTGGGAATAGTGGTCGTTCGCAGTCCCCTGGCATCATTCATAGCCATCAATTTTAGTGGTTTGTTGCGCGCTGTTCCAATACTGGCCGTGCTCGTCGCCTTCTATCCGATCCTGGGTTTTGGTTTTTTACCAGCATTAGTCGCGCTCATCATCCTGGGCATACCCCCTATCCTATTGAATACCTACACAGCCATTCGTGGCATAGATCCCGCCATGATTGACGTGGCACAAGGTATTGGGATGACAACATGGCAAGTAGTGACACGCATACAGGCCCCGCTTGTACTGCCTATTATCGCAGCCGGTGTGCGTACGTCTGCTGTGCAGATTGTGGCTACTGCTACCCTTGCAGCTATTATTGGTGCTGGCGGCTATGGTGAATACATCTACCTCGGATTGCGTGAGTTTGATAATACCCAGCTATTAGCCGGTGCGCTCCCAGTCGCTATACTCGCTCTAATAGCCGAGTTCTCTCTTAGCTGGGCCGAACGCGTCCTTACTCCTGCTGGCCTCCGCGTAAAGTCTGCTTACGAGGTAGCCTAGCTTTCATAGATTAACCTTTGCTTTTATTGTCCTCTATCGTTGTCACCTTACATCCTGTATGACTATCTAAAGGAGAGAAAATAAAGATATGGCACCCATATTACACTCGCGACGAGCAAAACCCCTCGTACTGCTTTCCCTCGTCGCGCTGTTATTCCTGGCAGCGTGCGGAGGTAGCACTACTGGTGGCACAACCAGTGGCACGAGTACCCCATCGAACCCCAACGCCAACATTACGCTAACCGTGGGGGGAAAACTGGATACAGAGGCCCAGTTACTCACGAAAATGTATGTGCTGCTGTTGCAAAAAGCGGGCTTCCATGTGGTTGAAAAATCACAATTAGGCACCAATGCTGTTGTGTTCTCCGCTATCAACAGTGGGCAGATCGACCTCTATCCTGAATTTACTGCTACTGGTCTGGCAAAGTTGGGCAAGCAGTCTTCCGGCAACGCCCAGACGGACTACCAGACAGTAAAGGCGGGCTATGAGGCCAACTATCACATCACCTGGCTGGATGTAGCTCCGCTCAACGACACGTATGGCGTTTGTACAACTCAAAGTAAGGCCACCAGTCTTGGTGTGACAAAGATCTCCGATCTCGCATCGAAAGCATCGACATTGACCATTGCCACCCCACCTGACGGGAAACCATACGGTGTTGACGTAGTGAAGTCGGTCTACGGGATCACCTTTAAGGGCGTCACTACCTATAATGATGAAGGACTTACCTTCCCAGCAGTTATATCAGGCGCTCAAGACCTGAATATCTGCTATACGACCGCGGCTTTGATTGCCAAAGACAACTTTGTCCTGTTAAATGACGACAAAAATGCCTTCCCCGCCTACAATCCGGCTCCCATCGTACGCGATGACACGCTGAAAAAGGCCCCAGGGATTGCCACCGCCCTGAATCCGCTGGCGCCTGTTTTGACGACACAGGTGAGCCAGCAGTTACAGGCCCAGGTTGTCGGTGGTCAGAGTGTAACTGACGTAGCAACCAATTTCTTGAAGAGCAAAGGATTGCTGTAGCTGCATATAGCTAACACCTGGCCCCCGCAAGAGACTCCGCTACAGTCAGCATACAGATTGTAGGAGAGTTTCTTATGGACGCCAGAGTTCTTGCTCTTCCCAAAACCTTTTTAGCGATGTAAGGGGACAAAAACCGACTGACCTCGCACCGTTTTATGGTGCGAGGTCAGTCGTCCTATAGGTTACTGGCTTGCCTTATCCTGCACACTTTCTGGCACCAGCTCTATTTTATCAAAGCTCTTCTTCGCCTCAATTCGCTCATGGGTATGACACGCCTGTTGCATAACGAGGACCGGGTCGTTCTCACTCTTTATACAGCATTGACAGTCAGCGCTTTCTCCATTGTGTGAGCATCATGTCCGCGCAAGTGTTCTCGAATAGCGAGAGCGGCAGCGGCACCCTCACCCGCGGCGCTTACCAGTTGCTTCGTGCTGCCCGAGCGCACATCGCCCGCCGCGAAGATACCCTCAGTGCTCGTCTGGAAATCAATGCCCGTCATGATAAATCCCCGGGCATCTACCTTCGCGATATCCTTGAAAGGCTTACTGTTCGGCGAGAGTCCAACGAAGACAAAGACACCGGCAGGATGCATTTCCTCGGTCTCGCCCGTTTTCAGGTTCTTGACCACTATGGTATCCATACGGTTGTTTTTTCCCTTAAACTCCACCACAGCGGTATTGTAACGGACCTCTATTTCGGGCGAGTCCTTGGCTTTGTCGGCAGCAATTTTACTGGCAGTCAGTCCCGAGCCGCGCACCAGGATAGTGACCTTTGGACAGAAGCGTGTCAGGAAGGCTGCCTCTTCAACGGCGCTATTGCCGCCCCCGATGACCGCCACTTCGCGCCCTTTATAGAACGGGCCGTCGCAGGTCGCGCAGAAATGGACGCCAGCGCCAATGAAATCTTCTTCTCCTGGCACCCCAAGGCGCTTGTAAGTAGAGCCAGTAGCAATTAAAACCGCGTTGCTACGATAGCCATGCCCGGAGTCTGTCTCAACAAAGTGAGCATCTTCGTCATTGCCGACACGCACAACGTTTTGAGCTGAGAGCAGTTCTACTCCAAAGCGTTTAGCCTGATCGATAATTCGCTCGGCAAACTCGCCGCCGGTCACCCCTACGGGGAACCCTGGATAGTTATCCAGGCGCTCAGTAATTCCGGCCTGGCCGCCCAGTCCACTGCGTTCGATGACCAGCACGTCAAAACCATCACGGGCGGCATAAATAGCTGCAGTGAGTGCGGTTGGACCACCGCCAACGACGATGAGGTCATAAAACTCACATTTCGCTTTGGTTTCCAGGCCGAGTTTGGTCGCCAACTCCGCATTCGATGGTTCAATCAGGATAGAGTCGTCCTCGAAGACAATGGTTGGAATAGACATACCCCCATTTTGCACCTTTTGCACATAAGCCTGCCC
>JBGQJX010000192.1:0-7859 GCA_041499255.1 Ktedonobacteraceae bacterium
CCTTTCTCATGGGCATAGTCGATGGCGCGGCTGACCGCCGTGAAGATGTAAACTATATCGGCGGCAGCCGGAAATTGTCCCTGGCGCGATGTATTACGGATATAGTCAGCGAGCGTCGGCCCTTCGATATAATCCATCACCATATAGGCTTCGGTGATGTCCGAGCCAGGGTTATGAACGAGTTGAAAGTCGTGAATTTGCACAATATTGGGGTGGTGCAGCGACGCAATAAACTGTGCTTCGCGTTCGAAACGTGAGGTGAAATCGGGGTCAGACTGCAAATTGGCGTGGAGCTGCTTAATGGCAACGTATCGTCGTAGTTGGGTATCAAAAGCCTTCCAAACTTCGCCCTGCCCACCGCGTGCCAGGCGTTCTCGCAGTTCGTATTTGCCAAGGTAGCGCGGCTCCGTGCTCATTCCTGCTCCTGCCTCGTGTGCTTACTTATCTTATCTCCCTGTGCTTAAATTATCGGGGACATTGTGAAAGATGTCAATGCAATGGCTCACACTGCGTAGGATGCGATGAAGCGTGCCCCCAGCGAAGACAACAAATCCCGATCACAGGCTCTTTGGCACATTCTTTGTGATGTCAAAGGTTGCCAGTTTCAACACGTCATAGTGTGCCTGGAGCACACCGGGCTTGATGGTGCCCGTGATGGGGTCAAGCTGACCAATGTAGGCGTAGGTGACTTGTGTGACCAGATTGTTCAATACATCGCGTGCCGCGGGCTGTGCCAATTGATCAGGCGTCATTTGGAAGAGCTTTTTGGCATCTGCACGCACTTGTTTCAACCATCCATTCACGTTGTCAAGCGCAACAACGATTTCCTGCGAGAGTGTATGCATCTGGGGCGTGGCATCAGGCGCCCTGTTTAGCTGGCTGAGATGAAGCCGCATGTGATCGAGGTCGCCAGGAGGGTTAGTCTCTAGATACTGCGCCACTCCCTGGCGAGTTGTGTCCACTGTCAGCAGGCTCACCCTGGCGATCGCTGGATCAGCCGTGACCGGTGTGCCAGGTGGTACATCAAGATGAACGTTTTGGGTGCCATCGAGATAGTCCAGGATACTGATGAACAGGTTGCGCATCAATCCATAATTTCTTGTTGTGCCATCGAAGTCGTCGCGCGCGCTGGTGGACCACTCCAGGAGCTTTGCGGTATTTCTAAAGATCCAGATATCTAATCCTCCATAGAGCGCTAACACTTGGAGGTGGTTCTCGTTGTAGTACAAGTGACGAAGATGATCGAGTCCTCTCAAACCCGTCGGGTCTTTCGGGATGAGCGCCTGTGGCAGTTCCGCGTAGTATGTCCAGGTAGAGCGGTCAGCAGATGGGTTGGCCGGGTTTTTCCCGCTATCTTCCAACGTGATAAGCAAGCGACTGGTTGCCGAGAGCAGGTTGTTGTGTTGTGCATCACCCTGGTATTCGTAATGCACAGTCCCATTTTGCTGCACAGGCAAATTATTGGTCAACAGGATGGGTGGGTGTATTGGTACTGGCCCCAGGAGGTCTGGTTTGGGTGTCGTGTCTTTATCAGCCAGCAGCCAGAGGTAGTAGCTTTTTCCGGCTGGTGGGACCTTGACGTTTTGCAAATCGACCTGCATTTGATCGGCGATGCCTTGCGCATCGTTTGCTAGTTGTCCACTGCTGACATAGAAAGCGTGTCCCACGATGGGACCTGGTGGGGGCACAACCTTGCCTGTATGCGAGAACAGGAGATAGTAGGCTCCCAGGGAGCCGCCAAGCAGGACAATGATGAGGGCAATCAGACTGAAGAGCAGCCCTCTGCGTTTTCTCGTACCTGATGGTGGCGGTGTGGGAACAAACAGTGGCGTTGGTGTCATTGGCAGTGATTGTGGTGGTGCGGAAGGGTGGCTGCCAGGGATGCCACTGGAAGGCATAGGCGCGGCCTGTCCGCCAGGCGTCGCGGCTGGATATGGTTGCGAAGGCGGACGATACGTACTCTGCGCTGTCGAATGTGCTGGGGGAGAAGCTTCAGATCTGCTACCCATCGATACTGGAGGCGTGTTCTGTCCACCACTTGAAAATGGCGCAAACGCTGAGCCAGATTGTGCCATCGAAGCAGGTGGCGGCGCTGAGGTTTTCACCAGTGGCAGCGAGGGTGACGATGGCGTCATCCCTGGCGTTGGATTGGAAGAACTGGGCGTGATATACGTAGGCATATACTCACCGTACGTAGGGAATGCAGTTTTGCCCAGGCTTTCCGGTACCGGTACGTTCAGGGCTTCTGCGATTGCGGCAGCCAGGGATGAGGCACTGGGGAAGCGTGTCGCCGGATCCTTTGCAAGGCAGCGCAAAATGACCATTTCCAGCATAGGTGGAATGTTCGGATTGATGAGCGAGGGAGAGGGTGGTGTAGCCGTGATGTGTTGCGTCATCACAGCGGTTGGGCTGTCACCTTGAAAAGGAAGTATGCCAGTGACCATTTCATAGAGGATAATCCCAAGAGAGTAGATATCACTGCGTTCAGTGCCAGCATAACCAGTCACCTGTTCGGGTGCAATATAGAGCGGCGTTCCAAGCTGAACAGCTGTAAGTGTCGTAGCGGGCGATTCCAGGAGCCTTGCAAGACCAAAATCGGTGAGAATGGGTTCGCCCATGGGGTTGTGTGCCGTGTTCTGCCGGTCGAGCAGAATATTGGCAGGTTTGAGGTCGCGATGAATCATGCCCTGCTGATGAGCGTAATCGACGGCAAGGCCGATAGACGTAAAGAGCTGCACAATTTCCGTAGGGGATGGCATGTTCCCCATGCGTGAGGTACGGCGAAGGTAGTCTGCCAGTGTCTGGCCTTCGACATAATCCATCACCATATAGGCAAGAGTGCCCTCTTCCTCAGATGAGGCAATCTGAAAGTCATGAATTTGTACGATGTTGGGATGGTGTAGTGAGGCAATAAGCTGCGCTTCGCGTTCGAAACGGGCGTTAAATTGGGGGTCCTCTTTCAGATTAGCATGCAACAACTTGATGGCAACGTACCGCTGGAGTTGCGTATCGAACGCTTTCCAGACCTCTGCCATGCCACCATGTCCCAGCCGCTCCTTGAGTTCATATTTACCGAGGCGTCGGGGGCTTGTACTCATCACTCCATCTCCTCATTTATGAGCAGGTATTCTTCCCATTATTGATCGTGCATGGTGTAACGTCGAAGGTTGCCAACTTCTGAATGTTGTTGTGAATTTGCACCACGCCTTCCTTTACTGTACTGGTGTTCGGGTCGAACTGCCCGACAA
Source organism: Ktedonobacteraceae bacterium (assembly GCA_041499255.1). Taxonomy (GTDB): domain Bacteria; phylum Chloroflexota; class Ktedonobacteria; order Ktedonobacterales; family Ktedonobacteraceae; genus UBA11361. Next base: position 3,249 of record JBGQJX010000192.1, read on the forward strand.
AGGCACGGTTGGCCTGTGTGAACAGATCATCGAAGATGGACAGTGCACCAGGCTGTGACATCTGGCCGTTGTCCATTTTCTCAAGCTTCGCAGCATCAGCATGGACCGCCTCCAGCCAATTTTGAACATTGTCGATAGCCTGCGTAATCCGGATATCAAGTGCACGTTGTGCGGCTGTCACACCAGGGGCATTCGAAAGTTCCCGCAGGTGGGTTCCAATGTGCCGCAGATAGCCAGGAGGCTGCTGATGCACCACGTCAAACTCTAACAAGGCGACGCGAGCAATGGTCTGGTCAATTAACACTGGTGTATCCGGAGGTACATCCGTCTGGACATAGGTGCTGCTATCAAGGTAGTCCAGAATGCGTACCAACGCCCGGTGTATGAAGGCGCAATTCCCGTTATCTGGGGCAGGTGTGCATCCTTTCTGCGCGTCTCTGGCACTTCCTGCTGCTTCCAGTATTTTGGAGGTATTCCTGAAGAGCCAGATGTCTAGCCCTCCTCCAAGCCCGACAAGCTTCAATTTCGGGTCCTGGGAGAGTAGGTGACGCAGGTGGTCGAACTGGCTGAAATGATTGGTGGTATCCGCCGGATTGGGCTTTGTTGAGAATATAGCAGAGTAGCGCCATGTGTTTGAGTCGAGAGAGGGATTCGTTGGTGGCTGATTTGCATCTTCCTCGGTGATAAGAAAATGGCTGTAATTGGCGAGTAGATTGTTGTGCTGCGAATCGCTAAAGGTCATCGTTACCTCTCGATGATTGAGAGATAACGGACCAATAGCTATGGCTGGCAAATCAGGTTGTTGGTCGTTCAGCAGCCATGCATAATAGCGTTTACCAGGCCGAGGATCGGGAAGATTTTGTAAGTTGATTTGTAGCTCATCAGTGATACCCTGATTGCTGCTATTGCTACCCAACAGGCCGCTACTCAAAAAGAATGCATGTCCCACTATTGTTGGTTGGTTTGTTGGTTGGTTCAGAGGGGTGTTGCGTGGGTAGAAAAGGTACACTCCAAAAGCGGAGCCAATGAGTATAACCAGCAACACTGCAACCAGCGCGATATATAACCACCCTGGTTGCCTCTTTTGTCTCGTTGTCTGGGGCGGTACCGGAGGACCTGGAAGAACTGTAGGAATAGGTGTGCCTGCTGGGTTGGCCAGCGGTGGCTGTGATATCGCCACTGTCGGGATGTACCTCTCCTCTGATGCCTGCATCACTGGTGCGGATCCTGTTGGTGTTATCGGTAAGGCGGGTGTGGAGGATGAGATGACCGGCGTTGGCGACAGAGCAGGTTGTATTGCTGCTTCCTTGCCCGCTACAACCGGTGGAACAGATGGTGGTTTTGATAACGACTGCTGTGGCGGCTGGATGAGATACGTTGGACTATTCATCATTTCCTGTTCGCCGCTGATTCCGCTCAGAGATGCTGGATTGACGGCGCTTGGCGATGGGTGAGAATGACTGATACTCTCTGGCATGCTCATGTTGAACGCCTTTGTCACCGATGAAACCAGTGCTGTGGCGCTGGGGTAACGCGCTGCGGGATCCCTGGCAAGGCTGCGCATAATGACCGCAGTTAGTGCGGGGGGTATATGCGGGTTGATGAGAGCAGGTGATGTCGTCGTACCATGAATATGTTGCATCAAAATGTCGCTGGATGTATCGCCGTGGAAAGGCAGCGCACCTGTACACATCTCGTAGAGAATCACACCAAGCGAATAAAGATCGCTCCGCTTCGTGCCTGAAAAGCCCTGCACTATCTCTGGTGAGATGTAGGATACGTCATTGGGTGGGAGAGCTAGTGGATTCTGCATGTGATTCAGCCCAAAATCGGTGAGTTTTGGTTCTCCTGGTGAAGTGGATGTTACATCCACCTTGCCAAGCAGAATCGCAGCTGGTCTGAGTGCGCCATGCACTACGTTATGCTGATGGGCGTAGTCGAGAGCGTTGGCAATAGGTGTCAGCAGACTCACAATCTCTGCGGGAGAGGGGATTTTTCCCATGTGAGCGGTCGCGTTGAGATAATCGGAGAGTGATGGACCCTCCACGTAATCCATGATAATGTAGGCTTCATTCCCGCTTTGTGACATGTAGCTATTTTGTACAGGCACGATATTAGGATGGTGTAGTTCTGTGAGAATTTGCGTTTCACGATAGAAACGAGGAGTGAAATCGGCGCTGGTCTGTATATTGACTGGAATAATTTTAATAGTAACATACCGGTGTTGTTGAGTGTTAAATGCCTTCCAAACCTCGCCTACGACTCCTGAACCTAAATGCTCCTGTAATTCATACTTTCCAAGGCGGCGTTGATTCATACCCATTGCGGTACACCTCGTTTCTTATCTCAACTGTAGAGGCAGCCCTCAAGGTAGAAGATAGAATGTAATTGATGAGTTTTGTACATCATATGCCAATACTACAGATCGCCTGTTCCAAAGTTACGATAGTAACCCTGGTCAAGCACTACTAAAACGTTGATCAGTCCGAAATTTGGGTTACGGACTCCTAGCAAGTTTATGCGGATTTTTGGTAAAAGTCAAGATTTATGGTGATGTAACGAAACACCTCTCTTGACAAGGAATACTAACACTGTTAGTATTTTCTTACAAACATATAAGAGAGGGATCACTGTGGCACTGAGCAGACGAGAACGAAGACATGAACAGACGCGCCAGGAAATTAAGCAGATCGCCCGTCAACAAATGGCACAGCAAGGCACTGCAGCCTCGCTTTCGCTCCGAGGGATCGCCGCCGAGATGGGGATGAGCGCCCCTTCATTGTACAATTACTATATCAATCGCGATGATTTGGTGACGGACCTGCTCGTTGACAGCTATACACATCAGGCTGAAACGCTGGAACAGGCAAGCGCGTCCTGTCAGTCGCAAGAGACCATTGCATGCTTTCTCGCGACCGTTCTTGCCTATCGGCAATGGGCAGTCGATCATCCTACTGAATTTGCGCTCATTGCAGGCAATCCTATCCCTGGCTACGTGGCTCCAGTCGCACTGACGCTACCCCTGGCACGCCGCTCCGTCAAAGTGCTTTTGGATCTCTTGCAACGTGCCTGGGATGATCACGTGTTGCGTCCCCAACCGGGTGCGCCGGATCTCACTGCGGATACATTCAATGACGAATTTATCGCCTGGTGCCGCGAGAATGACTACTCACTCTCTGTAGTCGCTCTGTTTATAGAATGCTATGCCTTTCTCCAGGGGGCGATCGGATTGGAAGTCTTTGGTCATCTCACATTCTTTGTCAACGACCCTGTCGCTTTCTATCGCACAGCGGTGCTCGCAAGTATTGGCTATCAAACAATCGAGAATACGGCCAATTACCTGACAAAAGAATGAACTTCTAAAGCGCTCTCATCATAGCGTAACCCCTTCTTCCCGTTCTCTATTTGATAGGGTAGGAAGTAAGAAAAGGGCCATTACTGGCACCTCACTCGCTGCCTGCCCTCCTTCTACCCTTGACAAACCCCTTATTGCCATCTATAATACTAACATAGTTAGTATAAACTAACATATGAAGTTAAAATAAACGATAGAAGGAGTTATCCATGCAAGCAATGGTTACAAGCCAGTTCGGTGGTCCAGAGCAGTTAGTTCTTACGGAAATCCCAACGCCCGTTCCAGAGAATGGCGAAGTCTTGATCAAAGTAAAAGCCTTCGGCATCAATCGGGCGGAACTGTATATGCGCAAGGGCCTCTTTGGGGAGGTCACACCGGTGAGTGGCATCGAATGTGTGGGACAGGTTGAATATGATCCAGCGGGGACTCTGCAACCAGGCCAGACGGTGGCAACGATTACGGGGGGCATGGGCCGCACGCGAAACGGGAGCTATGCAGAATATACCTGCGTGCCTTTACGGAATGTCTTCCCTCTCGAAACTGCTCTGGATTGGGCAACCCTTGCTGTCATCCCAGAATCCTACGCGACGGCCTGGAGCTGTCTCTTTGCGAATTTACACATCACGGCAGGCCAGGTGTTGTTCGTGCGCGGCGGAACTTCTGCCCTTGGACAGGCTGCCATCAATATTGCCAAACAGGAGGGTGTGACGGTCTTCACCTCAACGAGGAGCGAGAGTAAGGTGGCATTGCTCGCTGAACTCGGCGCTTCACGCGTCCTGATTGAGAACGGGAATCTCAGCGAGGCGGTCCGAGCTTTCTCTCCAGACGGCATTGATGGCGTCTTGGACCTTATCGGCAATAGCACGCTGCTTGATTCTCTGCGTATGGCAAGGAAAGGTGGCCGCGTGTGCGTGGCAGGCTTTCTCGGAAGCAGTGAGCCTGTCACATTCAATTGGCTGGCAAATATGCCTTTCGGCGTCGATTTTAATGCCTTCGCGAGCCTGCTGTTAGGAACAAAGGACTTTCCGCACTCCGACATTCCCATGCAACATATCGTTGATCGAGTGGCTGACGGGACCTACAAGACCAGGCCTGCAAGGGTCTTCCCATTTGAACAAATTCCTGATGCCCATCGCTTGATGGAAACAAATAGCGCCAATGGCAAGATCGTCGTAGTACGCTAGAGGGGAGACCACCTCATCAGATATATGACCTTTAACAAATGATTCGGGACACCTGTAGGGGCCGATTTATCG